>JAFIHP010000078.1 GCA_017849335.1 Actinomycetales bacterium
CCGACCACGATCGTCGCATCCAGCCACGCCGTCTCGGCGCTGCCCCGACGTGGAGCAGCATCGAGGACCAGGAAGGCAGCCATCGCGACGTAGGACGCCAGGAACAACCACTCGCCCGGGGCCGGGAACTCCGTCGCCGACGCGGGCACCGCTGCATTGGGCACGGTGCAGCCGGCCGCCCACAGCGAGATTCCCGCGATCAGCGCAATCAACGCGATCCGACGACTCGGCCACTTCCACGCAGCGTATGCGAGCCGCGCGAGGTTCAGTCCGAAGAATGCCGCCATCGTTGCCAACAGCACCGGCTGGTCGACGTCGATACTGTCCGGCGGAGCGGCAAGATATGCGGAGACCCCGCCGACGACCAGGACCACCCACACGGCCCAGCCGAGCATGTCCAGCACTCCTCGGGGCCGGCGCACAGCGACAAGGCGGCGAGCCATCATCAGGCGGCCCCTCTCCCTGTCCCCGCCCCCGCGACGAGCACAGGCTACAAGCGCGGACGCCCCTATTCACTCACGCCGGGCCGCGAACCGCACGGATGACTCTCCCGGGTCAGGGGGCTGCGGCGACCGAGCTCGCCCGCCGCAGCTGCCGCTGGCCGAGAAGGATCGCCACGAGGTAGAGCACGGCGACCACGACGAGCAGCAGCCGGTACCCCGTCACCAGGGACAGGTACTCCAGGCAGCCGCCGACCATGGCCCCGAACAGGTTCGCGGCGAAGGCGGAAGTGGGGTTCGCGGCGTCCTTGAACCGGGAGGTGAACAGCAGGTTCGCGAAGAAGACCGGCGCGAAGGCGAGGACCACGGCGCACACCAGCCGCGCCGGCACCGGGAGGGTGAGCAGGGCAGCGTTGGGGACGAGGAACGCCACCGCGAGCGACGCGAACACGCCGGTCACGATGAGCGGGCGCGGGATCGGTCTGCGCACGCGTCGGGTCGTCTCGATCGCCGCGAGCACCGCCAGGAGGACGCCGGTGAACACCAGCGCGTTCACGAGCCACGTCGTCCCGAAGAGCAGGGCGAACGTCGTGACGGACTTGGTCTCGAGCAGCAGGAACGCCGCCCCCATGAAGAACAGGTCGCCGTAGCCCCGCATGGTCCGGAACGGGCCGCCGAAGACCCGGATGCCGAGGGCGGAGATGCCCAGGATCAACGCGATGACGACGAGGTAGATCTCCGGGATCGTGCGGTCCTTCAGGTACAGGAAGGGCCGGTCGTCGACCGCGGGCGTCGGGACCTCGCCACCCGCCTGCACGACAGCCGCGCGATCCCAGGTCGTGCCGGGCGCGCACACGACGTTGTCCGACTGCTTCCCGACCGTGATCGCGGCCAGCGCGGCGTACCGCTGGAAGGTGTCGATGCACGGTGCGTGGCCGAAGACCTCGTCGACGGTGCCTGCGAGCCGGTTGATGAGCCAGTCCTGGCGGTAGTAGTTGTACATCGCGAACGCACCGTCGTCGGTCAGGTGGTCGTACGCCTCCTGGATCGACTCGTCGGTGAACAGGTAGGACTCCAGCCGCAGCTGGCTCGCGCCGGACACCAGCGTGAGGGAGTCGGGCAGGGCGAAGAGGATCAGGTCGTACTTCGTGTCGGTACCCGACAAGAACGCTCGGCCGTCGTTGATGTGCACCGTGACGCGGGGATCGTCGTACGGGTGGTTCGGGTTGATCTGCTCGCCGATCTGCATGATCCGCGGGTCGATCTCGACCGCGTCGACGTGCTTGGCCCCGTGCTGCAGGGCCAGGGCCACGTCGGATCCCGTGCCGGCACCGACGATGAGCACGTTGTCCAGCGGGTTGTCGACGATGCGCTCGTACGGCCGGTCGTACACCGGCTCGAACTTGAGCCGCTCGTTGATGTCCAGGACGTTCTGGTGCGGGATCCCGTTCACCTGGATCGTCGTGTACTCCTGCGGCGTGCCCGCGTTGTAGGTCTCGGTGTGGACCTTGTAGTACGGGGACCAGGAGACGCCCGCACCCAGCGACTCGAACACGAGCGCACCCATGATCGCGACCATCGCGATGCGCGACACCCAGGGCAGGGCGAAGCCGTAGAGCGCCCACAGGAGGACGAGCGTGATCACGGGCCAGACCCACGACGGGGCACGCAGGAACGAGATGAGGGTGAACGAGAGCGTGCCGAGGATCGATCCGATGATGTCCCAGCGGTACGCGGTGAGTGCGGTGAACTCGCGGAACGCACGACTGGTGATCTCGCCGAGGAGCGTCATCGTGATCGCCACGACGACGAAGACCAAAGGCAGCGACACCCACGTCGGCGCGCCGGTGGGCCGCACCTCGGTGAAGAAGATGAGCTGGCTGGACGAACCCTCGATCTTGGCGGGGAAGAACGTGATGAACAGAACCAGCACGAGCAACGTGACCGGCGCGTAGCGCCCGAGGTCGCGCGGCCGCCGCGACCGCAGGAAGCCCAGCCCGATCCCCAGGAAGGACGCGAGCAGGATCAGGTTCGAGAAGTAGGACAGGTGGACCAGGTTCGCGCCGGCCCAGCGGATCAGGGCGAGCTGGACGAACAGCATGAGGGCGCTGGCCGCCATCAGCCGCCACGGCCCGCGAAGGACGCGGCCCGCGTTGCTGGGGCTCGTGGCAACGGTCGAGGTCACCGCGGCACCCTAGCCAACGCAGGCCGCGTCCGCTGGCTCCTAGCGCGCACCCCTCGGGGTCGGGTCGAGGCGGTTCGCCACCCCGTCGCCGTCGATGTCGCGGTCGCGCTGGTTGCGGATGCCGTCACCGTCGATGTCACGGTCGCGCCGGTTCAGGATGCCGTCACCGTCGACGTCGCGATCCTCTCCGTCGGAGATGCCGTCGCCGTCCCGGTCTCGTGACGACTCGACGGGCGCCGTCGGCACGCTGCCGATCGCCGGAGCCGTCGCCGGGACGGTCGGGGTCGGTGTCGGTGTCGGCGCCGAGCCGTCGTGGCCGTGATCGTCGGTGAGGTCCTCGGTCAGATCGTCGTCCAGGTCCTCGTCCAGGTCCTCGTCCAGGTCCTCGGCCAGGTCCTCGGCCGAGTCGTGGCCCGACATCGTGCCGTGATCATCGTCCAGGTCGTCGTCATGCGGCGCGGTGGCCGACGGTGAGCTCGTCGAGGTCGACGAGGGCACCCCGTCGTCGGACCCGTGCCGAGCCAGGGCCGGCGTGCTCAGCATCAGTGCGGCAGCGACGATGCCCGCCGTCGCACCGGCGATGGCGGCGGGCAGGGTGATGCGTCGTCTGGTCATGGGCTCCTCCTCAGCGTCCACGCGGTCTGCGCGTAGCGCGACGCTAGGGAGAGCCGGGGAAAGCCCGCACCTGCGCGAGGTAAAGCCGACGTAAGGTTCCCGGCCGCTAGCGGACGCGGACCGCCGTGGTTCCGGTGTTGTAGCCGGCCTTCGCCGCCCGCACCCCGTTGCCTCCGGACGCCCGCAGCGTCGCCTTGCCCTGCGCGTTCGTGGTCGCGGAGCGGCCACCGAACGTCACCTTGGCGCCGGCGACGGGGTCTCCGGCGTCGGAGACCGTGAACGTCACGGACGAGCCACGGCTCGCGGTCTTCGGCCCGTCGACCGACAGGGTCCGCAGCACGTGCGTGTGCCACACGTTGATCGCGCTGCGGGACGTCACCGAGTAGGCGACGTCGAGCCCGCCACCCGCCGCGGAGGACGCGCTGCTCCACACGGTGTCCGTGCCCTTCGGCGCACCGAAGGACCCGACCGCGCCGAGAGCGGTCCCGGCCGTGTTCGTGTGGACGACCTTCACGCGGTTCTTGGACGACCAGCTGACCCACAGCCGCCCCTCGGGGTCCGCGGACATCGTGACCGCCCGGGCCTCCGGCGCGGGGATCTTCAGGACCTGGCCGCTGCCCACCTTCCAGAGGTTGATCGCCGTGGTCG
>JAFIHP010000079.1 GCA_017849335.1 Actinomycetales bacterium
AGCAGTCGGGTGGCCGCCAGGCCGATGCCGCTCGTCCCCCCGGTGACGAGCACGTGCCGGTCGTGCCAGAAGGTCGAGGCCATCAGTGGCCGCGCACGACCCACTCGTCGTACGAGTCGCCCTCGGCCCCGATCGTCGTCTCGTCGCCGTGGCCGGTCAGGACGCGCGTGTCCGCAGGCAGGCGCAGCAGGCGCTCGCGGATCGAGTCGAGGATCGTCGGGAAGTCGCTGAAGGACCGTCCCGTCGCGCCGGGTCCGCCGTGGAACAGAGTGTCGCCGGACAGGACGATGCCCAGCTCGGGGGCATACAGGCAGACGCCGCCGGGCGAGTGCCCCGGCGTGTGCAGCACCTGCAGGACGGTTCCGGCGACGCGGATCTCGTCACCGTCCGCCAGCGGCTCGAACGGCACGCCGGCGTTGACGACGTCCCACAGCATCCCGTCGTCCGGGTGCAGCCGGACGACCGCGCCCGTTGCGGCGACAAGGGCGCGCACAGCATTGACGTGGTCGTTGTGCGCGTGCGTGCAGACGATCGCGACGACCCGCCGGTCGCCGACGGCGTCGAGGATCGCTTGCGCGTCGTGCGCTGCGTCGACGACGACCACCTCGGACTCGTCGCCGACGAGCCACACGTTGTTGTCGACGTCGAAGTCCTGGCCGTCCAGGCTGAAGACGCCGCTGGTGACGACGCGGTCGACCGTCACGCTCATGCGTCGAACACCATGACGCTGCGCAGCACGTCGCCGTGATGCATCTTCGTGAACGCCGCCTCGACGTCCTCGATACCGATCGTCTCCGACACGAACTCCCCCAGCGGCAGGCGGCCCTGCAGGTACAGGTCGATGAGCATCGGGAAGTCACGCGACGGCAGGCAGTCGCCGTACCAGCTGGACTTCAGCGCGCCCCCGCGGCCGAAGATCTCGATCAGCGGCAGGTCCAGGCGCATGTCGGGCGACGGCACGCCGACCAGCACCACCGTGCCGGCCAGGTCGCGCGCGAAGAACGCCTGCTCGTAGGTCTCCGGCCGGCCGATCGCCTCGATCACGACATCGGCGCCGAATCCGCCCGTCGCCGCGCGGATCGCCTCGACCGCGTCGACCTCGCGCGAGTTGACGGTGTGCGTCGCCCCGAACTGCGTGGAGATCTCCAGCTTGCGGTCGTCGATGTCGACGGCGACGATCGTGCGCGCCCCCGCCAGCCGGGCGCCGGCGATGGCGGCGTCGCCCACGCCGCCGCAGCCGATCACGGCGACGGTGTCGCCGCGCGAGACGTTGCCCGTGTTGATCGCCGCACCCAGGCCGGCCATGACCCCGCAGCCGAGCAGGCCGGCGACCGGCGGCGGCGCCGCGGGGTCGACCTTCGTGCACTGCCCGGCCGCCACCAGCGTCATCTCCGCGAAGGCGCCGATTCCGAGGGCCGGGCTGAGCTCCGTGCCGTCCAGCAGCGTCATCTTCTGCGTCGCGTTGAACGTCGAGAAGCAGTACCACGGGCGCCCGCGCAGGCAGGAGCGGCAGGTGCCGCAGACCGCGCGCCAGTTCAGGACGACGTAGTCGCCCGGCGCGACGTCGGTCACGTCCGGGCCGACCGACTCCACGATCCCGGCCGCCTCGTGCCCCAGCAGGAACGGGAACTCGTCGTTGATCGCGCCCTCGCGGTAGTGCAGGTCCGTGTGGCACACCCCGCACGCCAGGACCTTCACGCGCGCCTCGCCCGGGCCCGGATCGGGGACGACGATGGTCTCGACGCTCACCGGCTCGCCCTTCGCTCGGGCGACGACTGCCTTGACCTGCACCGCCATGCCGGCTCCTCACCGTCCCGCCGGGCCGCATCGCCCGGGCCCGGTCAGACTACCGAGGACGGTCGTCCGGCGACCCCTGGCAGGATGCCCGCGTGACCGGCCCCTCCCGCACTCTGGTGTTCGTCCACGCGCATCCCGACGACGAGGCGCTGCTGACCGCCGGCACGATGGCCCGGGCCGCGGCGGAGGGCCACCGCGTCGTCCTGGTCGTCGCCACCGACGGCGCGGCGGGCCTCACGTCGTCGGACTACGCCACCGACCTCGCGTCGACCCGTGCAGCCGAACTCGAGCGATCGACGCGGGCGCTCGGCGTCGCGCGGACCGTGTCGTTGGGCTACGCCGACTCCGGACTGCACGGCGACGTCGCCGGCGGCCTCGCGCAGGCGAGTGCGTTCGCCGTCGCCCGGACGATCGCCTCCGTCGCCGACGAGGAGGACGCCGACGTCCTCGTCGGCTACGACCCCTCCGGCGGGTACGGCCATCCCGACCACCTGCAGGTGCATCGCGCTGTCCGGGCGGCCGCGGTGCTGTGCCGACGCTCGCCCCGGCTGTTCGAGGCGACGCTGCCTCGCGAGCCCATCGCCCGAACGGTCCACCTCGCCGCGCGGCTGCGCCTCACCCCCGCCGAGTTCGACCCGGCCGAGTTCGACGTCGCGTGGACGCCGCGCGAGCAGATCACCCACCGCGTCGACGTCCGCGACCATCTGGCCGCGAAGGACGCGTCGCTGCGCGCGCACGCGTCGCAGGCCGCGGCCTACGGGACGGTCCGCACGCTCGGCGTCCTCACGCGGCTGCCTCGGCCGATCCAGGCGCTGCTCCTGGGAACCGAGTACTACGTCGCGGTCCGCTGAGCGGGCGACTCCCCCGCGACCCAGTCCATGTCCGCGTAG
>JAFIHP010000080.1 GCA_017849335.1 Actinomycetales bacterium
GGGCGTGGGCGACTGGTGGGGTCGCGCCGTATGGGGCCTCGGCGTCGCCGCTACCGCGAGCGACGACGCGGACGTCGCGGGCGCGGCCTGGGCGGCCGCCGGACGCAGCGCCGGCTGCCGCAGTCCGTGGCTGCGCTCGATGGCGTTCGCCACGCTGGGAATCGGGGAGCTGGTCATGGCGGGAGACCGACGCCCTGCGCTGACCCGGCTCCTGGAGGACTTCCTGGCGATGGTCCCCGCGTCCGGGGCCGGCGGATCGTGGGCGTGGCCGGAGGTGCGTCTGAGCTACGCGAACGCATCGGTCGCGGAGGCCGTCCTGCTGGCCGGCATCGCGCTCGAGCGGACGGAGTGGGTCGAACGCGGCCTGTCGCTCACCGACTGGCTCGTGCGGGAGCAGGTCCGGGACGGACGACTCTCGGTCGTCGGCACCGGGGGCCGCGACCCGGGAGACCAGGGCCCCCAGTTCGATCAGCAGCCGATCGAGGTGGCCGCACTGGCCGACGCCTGCCGCCGGGCGTGGGCAGCGACCGGTGAGGCACGCTGGATCGAGGACCTGGGACGCGCCGTGGCATGGTTCCACGGCGACAATGACATCGACGCTGTCATGTACGACCCGACCTCGTGCGGCGGGTTCGACGGGCTCACGCCGACGGGACCGAACACCAACCAGGGAGCGGAGTCGACGCTCGCGTTCTTGTCGACGATGCAGCGGGCTCACCCGTTCGCCGTGGCCGCTGTCGCGCGCTGACCCGCGCATCCGGGGACCCCGCCGCTACCTCACGCGGGGACCATCGAGTCGATCAGGCCGCTGAGCGACGCTGTCGCGAAGGCGATCCGCTGGTCTCCGACGCCGTACGGGACGACGAGCGTGTCCCGATGCGCGACCGCCCCGCAGGAGTACACGACGTTCGGCACGTATCCGTGCTGCCGGCCTGGGCCAGGGACGATGAGCGGCTCGCGGGATCGCCGCAGCACGTGCGTCGGCTCGTCCAGATCGAGCAGCAGGGCTCCGATGCTGTAGGTACGCATGGGCCCCACGCCGTGGGTGAGCACGAGCCAGCCCTGCTCCGTCTCGATCGGAGGCCCGCAGTTCCCGAGCTGGACCACCTCCCAGCTCTGCTGCGGCACCTGGAGCGTCTGGTGCGTGGGCCAGTGGCGCAGGTCGTCGGAGGTGGCGATGCCGTTCGTCTCCCGGTCGGCGCGGGTCAGGGCCATGAATCGGCCGTTCACCTTGCGGGGAAATATCGCCAGCCCCTTGCCCGAGGCTGCCGCTCCGACGACGGGCGAACTGGCGAAGGTCACGAAGTCCCGAGTCTCCAGGAGCTGGATCGACACGTGGGTGTGGTCGAACGCGGTGTACGTCGCGAGGAATGTGATCGAGCCGTCATCGTCGACGAAGCGGACGAGTCGCGCGTCCTCCATGCCCTGGGACTCGCACGGGGCGTGTGGCCACAGGACGCGTTCGGAGATATCGGTGTCCGACGGGAACTCCGCGACGTACGACGAGCGGGAGAGCTCGGTGATGTGGGACATCGTCCTGGCGTCGAAGCGGTGGATGGTCGGCGCCGAGGCCGCGTCGCGAAGTGCCTCCGCGAGGTCGGCGTCGTCGAACGTCGGGGGAAGCAGGGCGAGGAACCGGCTGACATGGGTGAAGTCGTCGCCGAGCGCGTCCATGCGCGCATGGAAGACACTGCGGTGGTGGAGGCCGGGCGTGCCCGTGACCGTCGTCGCGTAGGGGCTGGGCTCATCGAGGGAGACAACGCCGTCGGCCGTGATCGACCCGGTCCGGAAGCCGATGGTGGATCGGTGCCCCTCTCCGATCCCGCGGACGCTGATGACGAACCGAGCCGTGCCGTCGTCATCCTCGCCGACGACCGCCATGGACGGGTTGCAGATGGCGGCGGCCTCCACCGAGAACTCGTGCGTGAAGCAGGCACCGATCAGGGCCAGGCGCGCGGCGGACACCTCGAGATCGGGGTCGAGCAGCGTCACGACCCGTGCGGCGTGGTCGGCGAACAGGGCGGGCAGGTGACGGTGGCGTCCGTCAAAGCGGTGGACGACATCGGCCAGGGCCGCATCCACCTCCTCTTCCGGCAGGAGAGCGACGCGGTTGATGACGGCTGCCGCGCGAGATCCGCTCGGCCCGACCTCCTCCAGTCCCGGGACGAACAGCCGAGCCACCACGCGGTCGTCGTCCGGGCGGATCTCCAGTCCGGTGTCGACCAGTTCGGCGGTCATCGGCTGCTCCTCGGGTGGGCGGTCGCTGGATCGTCGGTCACCGTTCGTCGTCGGCCCGCTGGTCCTCCTCGACGACGTCGCCGTGCGGGGCGTCCCGATACGCGCTTTGCTGCTCGAGCTCCGACACGCGGTCCGGTGGGCCGGGCTGGGGTGACGGAGCGTCCACGTCCAGATCCGGGTCGACGTCCTTCGACCCGGACGGCGCAAGTCCGGAGCCGGGATCGCTAAGCGGGATCGACCCGACGCCGTGTGCGCGAAGCACGTCGGCGCTCATCGGCCCGTGGACGCCCGGGCACGACACCGGAGGGTCGCGGCGGGGGTCGACGAACAGGTGCGGGACACGTCCGCTGATGCTCATCACGCCCGCGTCGCGGCACAGGGGGCACTCGATCATCGAGTCGAACGCCTCGTCGAGGACAGTCATGCGCGCCCGCCGCTCAGCGCAGCGGCTGCGTGGAGGCGGGGTCCTCCGTCACGACCTCGGTCGTGCGGGTGCGGGACGAGAAGCCGCCCCAGCTCGACCAGAACACGAGGGACACCAGCAGACCGATGCCGCCGACGATCATCAGGATCACACCGGTCATCTGGAGGTCCCATCCGCTCACATCCGCCGTGACAGCGAACCGGAGAACCGCACCGACCGCGATCAGCACGAGGCTGAGAGTCACACCCATCGCTACCTCCTTGACGTTCTCGAGAGTCGTCGTTCGGCGTGCACGTACCCGCTGGCGAGATCGGCGACGCGTCCGTCACTGATTCCGGCTGAGGTCAGCGGCCGCCGGTGCGTCGGATGGCGGCATCGACGGACCGATCGGCGTCCGGATCCTGCGTGACGGGCTCCTGGGCCCAGGAGCGGTCGCCGTCGGAGTACGGCCCGTCGTCCGGCGAGGCCGTCGCAGCGTCGACCGGACCAACCAGCGGCCCGGTTCGCTGCGCGAGGTCCGCGCGCTGCTCGGCGCTGAGGAGCTCATCGGCCAGGTCGAGGATCGTGGACGCGTCGGATGCCACGTGCCGCCGGACCTCGGCGAGGTCGTCGGGCGTCAGCTCGGATCCCGACGCCCGCACGGCGTCGACGAGTTCGTGGATGCGGGCGTGGTCCTCCAAGGCCGCGTCGATGGCCTCGTCGCTGGAGTTCCCCGCGGTACGCATCGCGGGGAACAGGATCGTGTCCTCGACGACGCAGTGGTGGTCGAGCAGGTCGAACAGCCGATCGCGTGGGGCGGTATCCGCGACGTCCAAGGAGACCAGGGACACGATTTCGGCGAGGTCTGATCGAAGGAGGGCGACGATGTCCGGCATGGCCGACTCCGGTGGGGCCGCTGAGGACACGCACCTGGGCTGGCTCTGAACCCGGGCGGCCTCACCCCAAAACTAGCACTCGGACAGCCGACGGCGAACTGACTTGCCCTCGGTCCGGAGTTCTGGGAGGCTCGTGGCACCGGTTAGGAAGTAGCCGATCTCCCGCGTGAATGAGAGATCGCTGTGACGACCCTGATTCGGGACATCTCCCACGTGACGTCGGCCGCCGATGCTGTCGACGTGCGCAACGAGGACGAGTTCGCACGTGAGTACCTTCCGCTGGCGCGTGGCCATGCCGGTCGCTTCGCGGGCCGCGGCGCCGAGTACGACGACCTGGTCCAGGTCGCGAACCTGGCTCTGGTCAAGGCGATTCGACGGTACGACCCGAGTCGTGGCGCGTTCGCTCCCTTCGCGTCCGCGACGATCTCCGGGGAGCTGAAGAGGTATCTGCGCGACCTGTGCTGGGTGGTGAAGCCGCCCCGTCGGATCCAGGAGCTGCAAAGTCGCATCACCCGCGCTGTCGACGACGCCGCGCAGCAGGACGGGGCGCAGCCGCGACCGGAGGCGATCGCTCAGGCGGTCGACGCCTCCGTCGACGAGACGGTCGAGGCGCTACGCGCTCGCGGGTGCTTCACGCCCGCGTCGCTCGACCGGCCGTCCCCCACGACCGGGGCATGCCTGGGCGACTCCCTCGCGGACGGCGGCGACTCCTACGAGGAGATCGAGAGCCGCGTTCTGCTCGTGCAGATCTGCTCGGACCTCGGGGAGGAGGACCGTCGGCTCATCCAGCTGCGGTTCTACGAGGAGAAGTCGCAGCGCGAGATCGCCGCGGAGCTGGGCATCAGCCAGATGCAGGTGTGCCGCCGGCTCCGCGCGCTCATCGAGGATCTCCGCGAGCGGGCAGGCGAGCAGGACCTCGCCTCGTAGCCGACGGGGCCCGGCGGCGTCGTACGCCGCCGGGTCACCGGTCGGCGAGCACGTGGTCGGCGAGGCCGAGCGGCTGACTCTCCACGCGGATGCGGCGACGTCCGCCCGTGCTTATGCTCCGCTCGTGCCCGGGCCGACGCTGAGGATCGCCGGGGCCGACCGCCCGTTGGACGGCACGCTCGTCATGGGGGTCGTGAACGCCAGCCCGGAGTCCTTCTCGGACGCCGGCCGGTTCGCCGGTGCGGCCGAGCAGCGCGCGCAGTGCGCGGCCCTGGTGGACGCCGGCGCCGACATCGTGGACATCGGCGGCCAGTCCGCGATCACGAATCAGCCCGAGCTGGATGCCGCCGTGGAGATCGCCCGGGTGGTGCCGCTCGTGGAGTGGGTCCGCTCGACGCTGCCCGGCGTGCTGGTCAGCGTGGACACGTACAAGCCCGCGGTGGTGGAGGCGGCCCTGGAGGCGGGGGCGCACATCATCAACGACGTCAGCGGGCTCCGCTACCCGGCGGTCGCCGAGTCGTGCGCCCGCGCAGGAGCCGCGCTGGTCGTGATGCACACCGCCGCACCGCCGAAGGTCCGTCTGCAGGACCGCGACCTCTACGGGGACGTGGTGACCGACGTCGTCGCGTTCCTCCGCGAAAGAGTCGGACAGGCGACCGCGGTGGGTCTGCCGTGGGAGTCCGTCATCCTGGACCCGGGACCGGACTTCACCAAGACGCCGGCCCAGACCGTCGCACTCCTGCGTGGCCTCGACGCGGTCTGGGACCTCGGCCGGCCCGTGCTGCTCGCCCTGTCGCGCAAGGACTTCCTCGGAGCGATCACCGGCCGGTCGCCGCGTGGTCGCGACGCGGCGACGGCGGCGGCGATCGCCTGTCTCGCGACGCGCGCTGGGGGGGATCGTGCGGGTGCACGACGTCGCTGCAGCGGTCGACGTGATCGCGACGGTCCAGACGCTTCGTGGAGATCGTGAGCTCCCCGACGACTACCTGCTTCCAGAGGAGCTGCGTCATGAACCGCGTCGTGCGTGACTGGCTGCAGCGCAACACGTTCGACGCGCTCGACTGGCCGCTTTCCCGGGTCCTCGACCTCAAGGGGGAGACCAGCGTCGCGGTGGTGGTGCCTGCGCGCAACGAGGTGCGGACCATCGGCCACATCGTCCGCCGGGTGGCGACCGAGCTGCCGGGACTCGTGGACGAGCTCGTCGTGATGGACTCGCTGTCCGACGACGGCACCGCCGAGGCGGCGGCCGTCGCGGGAGCGCGTGTCCACGGCGTGGCGCGGGTCCGGGACGACCTGGGCGTCCACGCCGGCAAGGGCGAGGCGCTGTGGAAGTCCCTGTTCGTCACGAGGTCGGAGATCCTCGTGTTCCTCGACGGGGACCTCACCGACTGGGGGACGCACTTCGTCACCGGACTGGTGGGACCGCTTCTCGCGAGGCCGGAGCTCGCGCTCGTCCGCGGGTTCTACGACCGCATCTCGACCGGCAGTGCGCCGACGTCCGGAGGTGGTCGCGTCACGGAGATCTTCGCCCGGCCGTGGTTGGCGCTCCACCGTCCGGAGCTGGCAGGCGTCGTGCAGCCTCTCGCCGGGGAGTGGAGCATCCGTCGACGCGCGTTCGAGCAGCTGTCGATCCCGCGCGGCTACGGGGTGGAGCTGTCCACCCTGCTCGACGTCCACTCCGAGCACGGCCTGGAGGCGCTGGGGCAGGTGGACCTCGGACGACGAGGGCACCGAAGCCAGGACCTGGCCGACCTCGGCGTGATGGCCGCGGAGCTCATGGTCGTGGCCGAACGGCGAAGCTCGACGCAGCAGGCGGACCATGCCCGAGCGAACGTCCCCGGCGGACCGCGGCTCGCGCACCGGCGTGCGGACGGTCGGTGGACGGAGGCCGAGGTCAGCACCGCGGAGCGACCCCCGGCGTCGGCGATCGCCGACTACCCGTCGGTGGGCTTCGCCGCGATAGCCGGCTGACCGGCAGGAGTCGGCGGGTCGGCTTCGCGGATCGTGACCTCGACCTCGAGGTTGACGGCTTGCGCCTCCCGGCGCGGATACGCGGCGTACGCGCGCCGGTCCGCGTCGGTGTCCGCCTCCGACCGCACGACGCTGCGAAGGCCGCGCGGCCACAGCCGCATCGCGAGGACGGTGTTGAGCTCGGCGCAGTAGAGCGTCACCTGCGCCAAGAGGAAGAACCAGAAGAGAAGTCCGACGACGACGGCGAAGGTGCCGTACTGCGACTGGGCACCCGAGATCCGGCTCGTGAGCAGTCCGGTCGCGAGCGACTGCATGACGGCCCAGGCGACCGCGGCGATCGCCGCGCCCGGCAGAACGGACCGCCACGAGACCGTCGCCACCGTGGCCTGACGGAACGCGGTCGCGATCACGGCCGTGTTCAGCAGCAGCACGACGCCCGTGGTCACGACGGACGTCGCCGGGCCGGCGACAGCCCGGACGGCGATGCCCTGCAGGACCGTGGTGAGAGGAAGCCCGACACCGACGAGGACGAGCAGGAGGACGCTCCGGGCCAGCCGCGGCAGCAGACCGGAGCGGCGCACCTTGGGTACCTCGTAGATCGTGTCCATCGCGGTCTGCATCGTGTTCGCGACGGCGAGCCCGCTCCACAGGCCGACGACGAGGCCGACGACCAGCGCGAGCCCGGAGACGTCGAGGGGCACGAACGTCACGCCGTCACCGCCGACGGACAGGAAGCTCCCGGCCGCCGTCCGGACGATCTCGTCGGCCAGTTCGGGGTATCCCGCGAGGACGCGCGACACGACGGTTGCCAGGACGATGAGGAGGGGGAACACCGACAAGAAGGCGTAGTACGAGACGAGGGAGGCGAGGGACGAGGCGTCGTCGTCTCCGAACTTCTTCACCACCGCTACCGCCACCGCGAGCGGAGGAAACCTCTGCTGGAGCCGGTCGAGTCTGTCGAGGGGGCGCGGCAGGGGCTCGCGTTGGTCCCCGGCCTCCGGTTCCTCCTCGTGGGCCGTGGTCATGTGACTCTCGTAGCGGCGTACTACTGCTGCGGATCCTCGGCCCGAAGCGGCTGCCCGCCGTCGCCACGCTCGACATGGTCGCTCTCGTCGGACCCTCGATCCCCCTCGTGGTCCGACCCTCGATCCCCCTCGTGGTCCGACCCTCGATCCCCCTCCTGGCGGCCCGGGCGGGTCTCGGGATCCTCGGTCGATGCGCCCACCGGACGCTCCTCGTCAGGGACGAGGTCGTCGGACAACGGCTGCCGCAGGGGTTCTGGCTGCTGGGTGCTCATGGTTCCTCCTCGCCTCAGGCCCCGCCGGACGCACCGGGGGCGATCCGGTCGGCGACCTCGTCGACCTTGGTGGCGACGTCGTCGCTGACGTCCTGAACGCGCGCACTGGCGGCGTGGGCGACGTCCCCGGCCGCCTGGGCCAGTCGTTGCCCGGCATCGCCGATCCCGTCCGCGCCCAGGAACGCGTCGGCCTGCGCGCGGAGCTTCTCGACCAGTTCCGGACCGCGTCCGGACCCCGCGAGATAGCCCGCAGCGAATCCCGCTGTCAGGACCAGTGCCGTGCGCATGCGAAGCATGGAGACCCCTTCCGTCGTCATCGCCGGGGACGTACCCGGGGGCGGCGGAGTTAAACCGCGACGCGGGTCGAGAGGGTCGCTAGCGCCGTGGACGTGCCGCGGTTATCGCCTGGCTCAACGCGTGCGCCTGGTGCAGCAGGAGCGTGCCGAGCTCACGTCGTCGGGGCGCGATCCGCTGCTCGATCCCGGTGAGGGTCAGCGCCCACCGCGCCGAGCCGTCGCCGTCGAAGACCGCCGCGCCCACGCCCCAGCTCCCCTCCACGAGCAGCCCGGGGTTGACGGCGTAGCCCTCGAGCTGGGTCTGGCGGATGCGCTCCCGGATCCGTGCCGTGTCGTGCGAGGCGCCGTAGCCCGTCGCGAGGTCGGCCCCTCCCAGGAACGCATCCATCTCGCTGCGAGGCAGGAACGCGAGGATGACCAACCCGGCCGACGCGACACCGAGGGGGAACCGGATGCCCTCGTACAGCACGTGCGACCGCACGGGGAAGCTGCCGTCCTCGCGGAGCAGGCACACGGTCTCGTTGCCGCGCCGGGCCGAGAAGAACGCACTCTCGCCCGTCGCGTCCGCCAGCGTCCGGACGATCGGCTGTGCCAGCGACGTGACGTCGTACCGCGGCGCTGCGGTCTGGCCCAACAGGTACAGCTCGGGACCGAGCAGCCAGCGCCCGGACGGGTCGCGGTCTACGAAGCCCTGGTCCTGCAGGGTCGTGAGGAGTCGGTGCGCGGTCGGTCGGGCGAGCCCGGTCGCCCGGGCGAGCTCGGAGGTCGTGGTTCCCGTCGGTTCTCCCGCGGCGACTGCGCGCAGCAGCGCGCTGATCCGACCGGCGACGTCCACGGGTGTGTTCATTCAGTGGACGCTACCCCCGGGCCGTTTCCGACCGGCGAGCAGTCGCCGCCGGACTCCGTGCCACGTGTTGACGGGTCGCGGACCGCTCACCTTGAATCCGGCTGTGGACAAGGTGATTCAGCATGCCGCCGACGCGATCGGCGACATCCCGAGCGGGTCGACCATCGCCGTCGGAGGCTTCGGTCTCTGCGGCATCCCGTCGGTCCTGATCGCGGCACTGCTCGACAGCGGAGCGGACGACCTCGAGGTCGTGTCCAACAACTGCGGAGTCGACGACTGGGGTCTGGGGCTGCTGCTGAACGCCAAGCGCATCCGGCGGATGGTGTCGTCCTACGTGGGGGAGAACCGGGAGTTCGCCCGGCAGTACCTCGCCGGTGAGCTCGAGGTGGAGCTGACGCCGCAGGGCACGCTCGCCGAGCGCATGCGCGCGGGCGGCTCGGGCATCGCGGCGTTCTTCACCCGGACCGGCGTCGGCACCCAGGTCGCGACCGGCGGGCTTCCGTGGCGGTACGACGCCGAGGGCGGCGTGGCGGTCGCGTCCCCGGCCAAGGAGACGCGGGAGTTCCGGGGCCACGACTACGTCCTCGAGGAGGGGATCGTCGCGGACTTCGGACTCGTGCGGGCGTGGAAGGGGGACCGGCACGGGAACCTCGTGTTCCGCGACTCTGCGCGCAACTTCAACCCGCTCGCCGCGATGTGCGGCCGTCTCACCATCGCCGAGGTCGAGGTGCTCGTCGAGCCGGGTGAGCTCGACCCCAACGAGGTCCACACCCCCGGGGTGTTCGTCCAGCGGGTCGTCCCGCTGACGGCCGAGCAGGCCGCGGAGAAGCGCATCGAGAAGCGCACGACGACCTCGACGATCGGCGGAGGTGCCCAGTGAGCTGGAACCGGGAGCAGATGGCGACGCGGGCGGCAGCCGAGCTGGCCGACGGCTCGTACGTGAACCTGGGCATCGGCCTGCCGACCCTCGTGCCGAACTACGTCGCGGACGGCGTCGAGCTCGTGCTCCAGAGCGAGAACGGCATCCTCGGCGTGGGCCCCTACCCGGACGACGACGATGTCGACCCGGATCTCATCAACGCCGGGAAGGAGACCGTCACCGTCCGGGACGGAGCCTCGTTCTTCGACTCGGCCACCAGCTTCGGCATGATCCGCAGCGGCAAGATCGACGCCGCCATCCTCGGGGCCATGCAGGTGTCCGCCACCGGTGACATCGCGAACTGGATGATCCCCGGGAAGATGGTCAAGGGCATGGGGGGAGCGATGGACCTGGTCCATGGAGCCCGCCGCGTCATCGTCCTGATGGAGCACGTCGCGAAGGACGGCTCGTACAAGATCGTCGACGAGTGCTCGCTTCCGTTGACAGGCCAGGCCGTCGTCCACCGCATCATCACCGACCTGGCCGTCATCGACGTGACCAGCGACGGGCTGCGCCTGGTCGAGCTGGCTCCGGGCGTCGGACTGGACGAGGTGCGCGAGAAGACCGAGCCCCAGCTCCTCACCGACTGACGGGGCGCGATCGCCTCGGCCGCGTCCCGGTCGCCGCGAGCGCTGCGAGGGCGAGCGCGGCGCCGACCGCGAACGACAGGCGGCTCCCCGAGATGACTGCGTCGGACGGTGCCGTGGCGAGGCTGCTCGTCGCGGCCCCGGCCGCGAGCAGCGCGCCCATCACGGAGGCGCCGAGGATCAGTCCCACGTTTCGGGAGAGCGTCAGAAGAGCTCCGGCCAGGCCCTGCTGTGCCGCGTCGACGCCCGTCATCATCGCCGTGTTGTTCGCGGCCTGGAACACCTGGTATCCCGGGGTCAGGATGACGATCGCGCAGAGGTAGCCGGCGACGTGGGCCCATGCCAACGCGAGGACTGTCGTGCCCGCGAACACGAGGGCGAGCCCGCAGACCAGGACGGTCGGGGAGCCGAACCGGTCGACCAGGCGTCCGGACGGCGCCCCGGTGACCATCGAGATGAGCGGTCCGACAGCCATGACCGCACCGGCCGCCGCGATCGGCAGACCCAGCCCCCGCGTGAGGTAGAACGGCGCGACGATCAGTGTCGTCATCATGATCGTGGCGACGAGGAGGTTCGCCGTCAGCGCCCCGGCGCGAGCCCGGTCCCGCAGCAGTCGAAGCTCGATCACCGGATGCGCGGATCGTCGCTCGATGACGACGAAACCGAACAGGCACGCGGCGGCCGTTCCCGCGAGAGGGACCACCGCGTCACGGTGAGTGGCCGTGGTCGCCGCGAGAGCGAACAGCACGAGAGTCGCGGTGAGCAGGAGAACTCCCATCGGATCCAGGCCCGAGCCCGCCGACGTCCTCGACGGGACCGATGCCGGGAGCGCCCGGGCGAGCAGCAGCGTCGCGGCGGCGCCGACCGCGAGCGCGACGAAGGCGGCACGCCAGCCCGGCCCTTGGACCAGGAGGCCGCCTATCGACGGTCCCGCCGCCGTCCCGACCGCCGAGGCGGAGCCCAGCAGGCCCATCGCGCTCCCGACGCGGTCGGGCGGGACGGACTCTCGTACCAGCGCGACGGTCAACGCGAGCATCGCGGCTCCGCCGGCCCCCTGCACGACGCGTCCCGCGACCAGCGCCCACAACGACGGCGCGACGGCGCACGCGGCGGACCCCGCGGCGAACGTCGCGATACCTCCGGTCAGCACGGCCCGTCGCCCGAACCGGTCTCCCGCACGACCCGCAGGAACCACGA
>JAFIHP010000081.1 GCA_017849335.1 Actinomycetales bacterium
AGTGCAGGTCCACGGTGTCGTACACGAGCACGGCCTCGGGGAGAGCCTCACGCACGCGATCGATCACTGCCGACGCGACTCCCGGCCTGCTGACCCACACGTGCGAGATGCCACCGCGCATCGACTCGATGTGGGACCAGGACTCGTCGAGGACGCCGAGAACCTCGACGCCCATGCGTTCGAGCCGGCGTGCGTACGGCTGTCTCCGCCAGCCGTTGAGCGCGACGAAGGTGACGGCGAAGCCCGCCTCGAGCATCACGCTCATCGCCTTCGTCAGGCGGACCGAGCCGGAGTCCTCGTCCGGTGCCGGTATCCCGTTGTCCACGACGAGGATCCGCTGCCCCCGCAGCGTCCGCTGGCGAGCCATGGGCACGTTCGCCGGGTCGTTGGGCCACTGGTTCTTCAGTGCTGCCGCCCACCGCTTGGCGAACTTGAGGCGGTTGGTCACCTGGTAGGCCTTGATCCCGGATCCCTCGTCGGTGCCGTGCGACTTGCCCTCGAGGTGGACGACGATCGAGGCCGGCTGGTACCAGACCTCGCCCCCGGCGGCCCGCGCCGCGAAGCACAGGTCGGTGTCCTCGTAGTACGCCGGGGCGAACCGCACGTCGAAGCCGCCCCGTGCGCGCAGGAAGTCGCCGCGGACCAGGAGTGAGGCGCCCGAGACGTAGTCGACCTCACGCTCGAACGTGACCTGCGGGTCGAACGGGTCGCCGTTGCGTCCGTAGTTCCAGCCGGACGCGTCGTCGAAGATGATGCCCCCGGCCTCCTGGAGTGTGCCATCCGGGTACACCAGGCGCGACCCCACGACCATCGCCGCCGGCCGTCGCTCGAGGGTGTCCAGGAGCGGGTCCAGCCATGCTCCGACGGGCTCGGTGTCGTTGTTCAGGAACAGCACGTGCCGACCGCGGGCCACGGACAGCCCGGCGTTCGCCGCCATCAGGAATCCGACGTTGGTGTCCAGGCCGACGACGCGTACCCCCCGCACGGACGAGACCTGCGCGCGGGTGTCGTCCGGGGAGGCGTCGTCGACGACGATGGCCTCCGCCCGGGCCGCGTTGGCGTACTGGGTCTCGTTCAGCGCCTTCAGGCAGCCGAGCGTGATCTCCGAGTGCCCGTGCGCGCAGATGACGATGCTGACGTCGGGACTCGTGCCCGGATCGCGCAGCTCCCACGTCCAGCACTCGTCCGCCAGAGTCACCGGGCCACTCCACGGGCGGTGTAGACGTCGAGGATCGACGAGAGGTTCGACGTGCCGAACCGGGCACTGGGCTCGATCGCGGCGCCCTCGGCCCACTCGTTCCACGCGTTGACGAAGACGGCACCTCCGTCCGAGGCCGGGCCGGCTACCGGGCGACGCCGACGCAGGACGCCGGCGAACGAGACCGGGTTCGCACCGAGGAACAGGTAGGCGTTCGACCCGCGCCTGGCGGTGTTGTCCCACCCGGGCATGACACCCGGGAACACGGGCTTGCCGCCGACCCCCAGGGGAAGCTCGGCCTCGAATGCCGACTGGTACGACATGACGTCGCCCTCGACGATCGAGCACTCCCCCGGGATGAGGTCGATCACCGAGTCCGTGCGGATGTCACCGCCGGGCGGGAACGAGATGAGTCCGTCGAGCGCGTGCACCACGGACGGCTCCAGCTCCGGCACCTCGCGCGAGGGCCGGACACCGGCGACGTAGATCGCGGGAAGCCCCGCCTCGGCAGCCCGCCGGCGCCACGTCGCGATCGCCTCGGGCAGCTTCGGGATCAGGCCCGGCCGGTACAGGACGAGCAACGGCGCCCCGTCGAAGCGGATGTAGCGCTGGTCGCGCATCGCCGGCTCGATGTCGTCCCAGAACCGCTCTGCCCACCCCTCGCCGTAGGTCTGCGCGATGAGGACGTCCGACTCCTGGCCGTCCCAGCGACGGCTCCAGGGCTCGTTCGCCCAGCACAGGGCCAGCGGCAGGTCGATGTCCGGGTCGGCAAGCCAGTTGTTGAGCGGGGTGTCCAGCACCTTGCGCCCGTCGAACCAGTAGTGGTGGAAGACCAGACCGTCGACGCCGTGCTCGCGGGCCGTCCGCGCCTGCTGCCGCAGCACGTTCGGGTCGCGGAGGTCGTAGAAGCCGACGTCCTTGCTGGGCAGCACCGGCTGCAGGTGGCCGGAGAACTGCGGGCGCGCCCGGCTGACGTTCACCCAGTCGGTGAACCCCTGTCCCCAGAACGCGTCGTTCTCGGGCGTGGGGTGGTACTGCGGCAGGTAGAACGCGTACACGCTCGGCCGCGGGCGCGGGTTCTTGCGGTAGGAGGCGAGCCGGCTTCGCACGTCCATCGCCTCGACGATGTCGAGCCCGGCCACCTCGGCGTAGACCCCGACCAGGCGCTCGAGCCCGTGAGCCGTCGTCGCGTCGTACTGGCCGCCCTCCGGCTCGAACAGGTCCATCGACAGGTCGAGGTCCGCGAACCGCTCGAGCAGCCAGGGCCGGCACCAGAACATGCTGCCGGCGGGGAACTGCAGGCGATCGGGGTCGAACGCGAGGGAGAGGCGGGCGGCCAGTGACTCGACGATCCCCTCGTCGCTGCCCCAGTGCTCCGGGCCGCTGATCTGACCGCTCGGCACGACGATGCCGACGTTGCGGTCCTCCCGCAGCAGCGCGATCGTGCGCTCGATCGCCTCCGGGCTCTCGAACACGCCGTCCAGGAGCTGGATCCGCCAGCCGTTGCCGTCGATGCGGTGCTCGCTCTTCTTGGTGTGCACCTTCGCGATCGCGTCGTACCCGGAGAGCAGGCCCTTGTTCACCAGCTGGATCAGCGGGCCCCAGTCGCGCCCGCGGTTCTTCACGACCTCGATGCGCGCACTGGGGTAGCGCGACAGGATGCGAGGGATGCCGAGCTCGGCGGTCCCCTCCGTGACACTCACCAGCAGGTCGAACGCCTCGGGCATCCGCGCCAGCCGGTCCTCGATGTCGCCCCACAGCTCGGGGTAGTGGACGTGCGCGACGACCAGGACCGCCGGTGCGCCGTCCGGGCGGCGCACGGGACCTTCGGAGGACTCGGGACGGTGCAGGGCGTTGACATCGAGGCGACGCCGCAGCGGAGAGGCTTCGGGCAGGCTCGCGTCGGGGAGCGACAGCAGCCCGACGGTGTAGAGCTTGTCCGCGCCGAGGTCGCCGTTGCGCACCCGGTGGGCCGCCCGTCGTGCCCGCGCCTTCGCACTGCGGTAGCGCGAGGCGGAGGCCCGCAGCGGGCTGGTGACGCGCCACGATGCGCTGCCCAGCATCTGGCTCATCTGGCTGCGGTACTCGACGACCGTCAGCTCGAGATCCTCGACGCGCTGCCGCAGCCGCTCGATCTCCTCCTGGAGGATCGCCCGCTCATCGAAGGAACCGTCGAGCGAGCCGTCGACGTCGAGACGACTCCCGACATCCTGACGCCCGTGGTCAAGCGCAGTCACAGGTCCCCCCTGTGTTTCAAGTACGCCCCCACGCGCATCAGTAGCATCCCACCTATGTCGGAGACCGCGCAAGAACCGCCCGATTTGGGTGGTTACGCAGAGGCTATATCCCGGATCACCGGAGCCGTCGCAGGCTTCGTGCGTGGCAAGCCCGACGTCATCGAGCTGGCGCTGACGTGCCTGCTCGCCGAGGGTCACCTGCTGCTCGACGACGTCCCGGGCGTGGGCAAGACCTCCCTCGCGCGGGCGCTCGCCCAGGCGATGGGCCTGCGGTGGCGACGGATCCAGTTCACGCCCGACGTGCTGCCCTCCGACATCACCGGCGTCTCGATCTACAACCAGGGTACGGGGTCGTTCGCGTTCCACAAGGGCCCGGTGTTCGCGTCGATCGTGCTGGCCGACGAGATCAACCGGGCGACTCCGCGCACGCAGTCGGCGCTGCTGGAGGCGATGGAGGAGCGCACCGTGTCGGTCGACGGCGTCACGCGGGACCTGCCGCGACCGTTCGTCGTCATCGCGACGCAGAACCCGGTCGACATGGCGGGCACGTACCCGTTGCCCGAGGCGCAGCTGGACCGCTTCCTCATCCGGACGTCGATCGGCTACCCCGACCAGGGCGCCGAGGTGGAGGTCGTGAGCAACCACCACCATGGGGTCCAGGTGTCCGCGATCGATCCCGTCACCTCGCCCGAGGAGGTGCTCGCCCTCATCGCGGCGGCCGCGCGCGTGACCGTCGAGCCGGACGTGATCGAGTACGTCGTCCGCGTCGTCACCGCGACGCGCACCGCTGCTGGCGTCGCGCTCGGCTCGTCGCCGCGGGGATCGGTCGGGCTGCTCCGGGCGATCCGTGCCCGCGCGCTCGTCCAGGGGCGTTCGTACGCGACGCCCGGCGACGTCCAGGCTCTCGCCGAGCCCGTCCTCGCCCACCGCATCCTGCTGGACGTCGACGGACAGGCCCGCGGCCTCACGGGCGCATCGGTCATCGCTGAGGTCGTGGCCTCGACGCCCGCCCCGCAGCCGGCGTAGCCGTGACAGGTCGCGCGACCGGCCTCGCGGCGCTGGTGCTCGCCGGTGCCGCCGTGGGCGTCGCGCTGGGCTGGGCCGAAGTGGTCGCGGTCGTCGTCGCGCTCCTCGCCGTGGCCGCCTCGGCCCTGCTGATGAGGCTGCCGGCCACGGCCACCTGGGCGGACGTCAGCGCCCCCCACCGGGTCACGCGCGGCGACGCCGCCGCGGTGGTCATCCGCGTCGTCGTCCCGTCGGGACCGACCACCTGGGTCAGCGCGGTGGATGGGCGAGGCACGGGACGCACGTGGCTGCCGACGGCCGCGACGGACGCGGACCTCACCTGGCCGATCGACACGTCGCGGCGCGGGCAGTACGACGTGGGTCCCGCCCGCCTCGAGGCCGGCGACCCGTTCGGCCTGCGGCACCGCGTGCTCGCCGACCGGGAGCCCACGCCGGTCCTCGTCGTGCCCCGCGTGCACGCCGTCGCGCCCGAGGGGTCGCGCGGATCGACGGACGACGGAGCGAGCGACGAACGCCTGGGATCGGACCAGTTCCACTCCCTGCGCGAGTACGTAGTCGGCGACCCCATGAAGCTCGTCCACTGGCCGACGACGGCGCGCGTCGGCAAGCTGATGGTCCGTCGCACGGTCGAGACCACTGTCCCCTGGCTGCTGCTCGTCCTGGACGTCAACGAACGTGCCTAC
>JAFIHP010000010.1 GCA_017849335.1 Actinomycetales bacterium
AGGCCCAGATCGTCGACGACGAGGTGGGCGGGGACGGCCTGGCCCGCGCGCAGGTGGCGCAGCGACTGGGCGTGAAGCAGCCTGGCCTCTACAATCGCATGGGTGGTCTCGGCGACCGCCGGCGCCTGCGCGCCCTGCGCGCCACGCAGGAACTGGCGGACGTGTTCGCTCGCGCCGCCGCCGGGAGATCAGGCGCCGACGCGCTGCTCGCCGTCGCCGACGCGTGCCGTGGCTGGGCCCGCGAGCATCCGGGGAGGTACGCGGCGACCGTGCGTGCGCCGGCACCGGGCGACGCCGAGCACGCGCGAGCCGCGGCGGACGTCCTCGCCGTCGTCGCCGCCGCGCTGGCGGGCTACGACCTGACGGACGAGGAGGCGATCCACGCGACTCGGGGGTTCCGGGCGTTGATGCACGGGTTCATCAGCCTGGAGGGCGCCGGCGGGTTCGGCCTCCCGATCGACGTCGACCGCAGCTTCGCGCTCGCGATCAACGGCTTCGCCCGACAGCTCGCCGACTGGTAGCGGCGAGCGGAGCTGTGCGTCGAGGTCAGCGGTAGAAGCCGTCGCGCAGCACCACGCCGTGCTCGACCCAGGCCTTCATCGCCGCGAGCATCCCGGTCCAGCCTTCGCAGTTTCCGAAGGCGCGCTTGGCGCCGTCGGGCGTCGCGATCCAGGACTCCTCGGTGATGGTGACGAGCGTGCGGCGGTCGCCGTCGATCGGCTCGAAGGTGAACGTCGTGCGGGTGGTCCCGGCAGGAGTCGTGGTCTGCTCGCCGTCCCACTCGATGACGATGCGATGCGGCGGCGTGGCCTCCACAACGGTGACCGGGAACGCCCCGGGGAAGTCGGCGAAGTCCCACGTCACCACCGAACCGGGATCGAGTCGACCCTGTGCTCCCCCGGTCGTGAAGTAGCGGGAGAGCTGAGCCGGGTCGGCGACGGCCTCGTACACCTCGGCACAGGGACGGGCGATGCGTCCCGACACGGTGAAGGACAGTTCGTTCAGAGGATCCGTCGACATCATGTTGTATTTTTATCACATGATTCCGAGGTCTGAGGAGGAGTCCGAGGACCTGGTCTTCAAGGCACTCGCCGCGCCGGTCCGTCGTCGCATCCTGGACGCTCTCCGACAGGAGCCTCGGACGACGGGTGCCGTGTGCGCGCTCTTCCCCGATCTCGATCGGACCACGGTCCTGCAGCATCTGCGCGTGCTGGAGCGCGCGGAGCTCGTGACCGGCCGCAGGGTGGGGCGCGAGCGTCATCTGACGCTCGCGCCGCTGCCGATCAAGCGCATCCACGACCGGTGGATCGGCGAGTACGCGCGTGCCGCGGTCGACCTACTCGCCCGGCTGGATGATGCGGCGTGGCCGGAGGCCGGCTCCGGGACCAAATCCGCGCATCCCGCTGTTACAGGGGGTGACGCCGCAGCCGGCGGCGGAAGGAGGCACCGTGAGGACCGAGTACCACAAGACCCCTGAGGCGATCGCCGGGTTGACCCCGGAGCAGCGTCACGTGACGCAGGAGGACGGCACCGAGCCCGCGTTCCGCAACGCGTACTGGGACAACCACGCCGACGGCATCTACGTCGACGTCGTGTCCGGCCAGCCGCTGTTCTCCTCGCGCGACAAGTACGACAGCGGAACGGGCTGGCCGAGCTTCACCCGGCCCATCGAGGCCGACGCCGTCACGACGCGCACGGACCGCACCCTGTGGATGTCCCGCACCGATGTCCGCTCGGCGGGGGCGGACAGCCACCTGGGCCACGTCCTCGACGACGGCCCGCGGGCGCAGGGCGGCCTGCGGTTCTGCATGAACTCGGCAGCGCTGCGGTTCGTGCCGGTGGACGAGCTGGATGCCCAGGGCTACGGGGAGTACCGATCCGAGGTAGTAGGAGACGACGAGACGATGGAGGGCCACTGATGGTGGACGACGGCATGATCACCCAGCGACCGGGGACGCAGACGGCGGTGCTGGCGGGCGGCTGCTTCTGGGGCATGGAGGACCTGATCCGCAAGCAGCCGGGGGTCCTGGAGACGCGCGTCGGCTACACCGGCGGGCAGAACGACCACGCGACCTACCGCAACCATCCCGGTCACGCGGAGGCGGTCGAGATCGTCTACGACCCGGAGGCGACGACCTACCGCGACCTGCTGGCGTTCTTCTTCCAGATCCACGACCCGTCGACTCTCAACCGGCAGGGCAACGACATGGGCTCGAGCTACCGGTCCGCGATCTTCCCGCTAGACGAGGAGCAGGAGCGGGTCGCCCGGGAGACGATCGCTGACGTCGACGCGTCCGGCCTGTGGCCGGCGCCGGCGGTGACGACCATCGAGCCGACCGGTCCGTTCTGGGAGGCCGAGCCGGAGCACCAGGACTACCTCCTGCGGTACCCGAACGGCTACACGTGCCACTTCCCGCGGCCCGGCTGGGTGCTGCCGGCCCGCAGCGAGTCCGGGAGGTGATCGGCTCTCCGCCTGACACGGAGTCCGTGTCAGGCGGAGATCTCCGCGAGGCGCGGGATCACGTAGTCGCCGAGCCCGGCGGCGAACGCCGCGGGGTCGGGACCGGGCGGCATCAGGTGGACCAGGTCGACGCCGACCGCGGCGTACGTCTCCATCTCGTGGAGGAAGGCGTCCGGGTCGGCGAGCGGGTCGGACGCGGAGAGAATCGTCTTGCGGATGCGGGCGTAGTCGCGGCCTTCGGCCCCGCAGTGCCGGGCCAGCACGTCGAGCTTCCCCTGGACGCCTGA
>JAFIHP010000082.1 GCA_017849335.1 Actinomycetales bacterium
CAGTAGCGGCCCCACGCGTTCTCCGCCCAGATCGCGCCAGCGACCACGGCGAACGTCCACAGCGGGAACGCGAAGGCGATGACCCGGCCGGTCAGGGTGTCGAGCCGCTCGGCGGTCGGGACGCGGGAGAGCCAGCCGGTCAGGTCCGTGCTGGCGGCACGCCGCTCGGCACGCTTGCGCAGGAGTCCGAGAGTGGCCGTCGCGGCGGAGAAGCTGAACGCGCCGAAGGAGATGATCGCGGCGGACACGTGGATCACGAGCCAGTAGGACTTCAGCGCCGGCACGAGCTGGGCGGCATCGCTGTACAGCACCGTCACGGCCAGGCCGAGCCACAGCAGGGTCGGGGTGACGACGAACAGTCCGAGCCAGCGAAGGTCGCGCCGGATCGACGCGAACAAGAACACCCCGAGCACCCCGAGTGCGGCGGTGATCGAGAACTCGTACATGTTGCCCCAGGGCACGCGCCCGGCCCACACCCCGCGCAGTACGACGCCGACGAACAGCAGGCCGAACGCCAGCCACGTCAGCGACATGCCGACGTTCGCGGCCCGTCGTCCGGGCTCCAGGGGGGCGGCCGACGCCGGGGCCTGGGTGCGGACGAGGACGGCAGTCCCTCCCTCGGCCACGACAGCCTCGTCGACGGCTGCGCGGGCGGACGAGGTGGACGGACGGCGACCGGCGGCGAACGAGGCGGCGAACGCGACCATCGCGATGGCCAGCGTGACCATCGTCGCGTAGACCGCGAAGTTGCTTGCCTCAGCCAGCTGGGTGCTGGTCATCGGACTCCTCTCCTGCGGCGCGAGCGAGATCCGCGACCTCCGGCGCCAGCCCGGGCGCCTCGGTCTTCGACAGACCCGCGACGTGGACGAGGGTACCTGTCGGTTCCGCCGCCCAGACCTTGACCCAGACCCGGCGCCGACGGATGAACAACGAGCCCATCAGCCCGAGGATCGCGAGCACCGCGCCGGCCAGCGCGAGCTCCTTCCCGGGGTCGTGCGCGATCTGGAACGACGCCCATCGCTCGTAGCCGACGAGCTCGATCGAGCCCTTGCCGTCGGGCAGGGTCCAGGTGTCTCCGGGCAGCAGCGACTCCAGGCCCAGCTGGGTCATGCGGCTGGTGTCCAGCGAGTACACGCTCTGCGGGACACCGCTGTCCAGGCCGAGGTCGCCGGTCCACGCGGACATGAACGCCGCCGGATAGTCCGCTGCCGGGAACGTCGAGTGCGGGCCCCGCACGTCGTCGACCGCCGCGGTCGGCAGGAAGAGCGCACTGAAGCCGAACGAGGGATCCGCGGCGGGCACCTTGATCACGCCGGTTGAGGTGAAGTTGCCGTCCTGCGGCAAGAACACGACCGAGTCGTCGAACACGACGGCACCCGTCGAGTCCTTGACGATGAAGTGCGGGGCGTAGCCGTGGCCCACGAGGAACACCTTCGCGCCGTCGACCGACAGCGGCTCGTTCACGCCGACGGTGATGGACTCGGCCGGGGACGTGGGGGTGTCCCGGTACGTCACGTGCGCGGCGAACAGCCGCGGCGCTCCGCGCTGAGCCTCGGACCGCTCGAAGTCGACGTCGAACTTGTCGAGGGTGAACGAGAAGGGCGGCAGCGCCGACGGGTCGACGAACCGCCCGCCGCCCCACGCGTCGTACTGCGTGAGGGTGTCGGAGAACCCGTCTCCCTCACGGACGATGACATTGCCCTTCCATCCGAACAGGCCGCCGTACCCGACCGCGACCAGCACGACCAGCAGCGCGAGGTGGAACACCAGGTTCCCGGTCTCACGCAGGTAGCCCTTCTCCGCCGCCAGCCACCGGGCACCGTCGGCGTCGGTCCCCTCCCGCACGCGCCATCGGTGGGAGCGCAGCCAGCGCTGCGCCTCGGCGAGCACGTGGTCCGCGTCGTCGGTGGAGCGGAACTCGCGCGCCTCGGACAGCCGGAGCAGGCGGCGGGGCGCCGGCGGTGGCGGGGTGCGCATCGCGCGCCAGTGCTGTCCCATCCGGGGGACGACACAGCCGACCAGCGAGACGAACAGCAGCAGGTAGACCGCCGAGAACCACGGGGACGAGTAGACGTCGAAGAAGCCGAGCCGATCCAGGATCGGTCCGGCCGTGGGGTTGTTGGCGAGCCAGTCGTTGACCTTGAGCGGGTTGGTGCCCCGCTGCGGGAACACCGATCCCGGGATGGCGGCGACGGCGAGGCAGAACAGGAGGATCAGCGCCGTGCGCATGCTGGTCAGCTGTCGCCACGCCCAGCGCAGGAGCCCGACCGTGCCGAGCGGCGGGAGGGGTGCCTCGTCGACCACTACAGCACCGTCTCGAAGCCCGGCGTCTGGACGCGCAGCCAGATCGTCAGGTCGGTCCACAGCCCCGTCACCAGCAGGATGCCCACGAGGACCAGCATGCCTCCGCCGATCCGCATGACCCACACGTAGTGCCGACGCACCCAGCCCAGCGCCCCGGCGGCCCGGCTGAACAGCAGCGCCAGCAGCACGAACGGCAGCCCCAGCCCCAGGCAATAGACCAGCGACAGCACGGCGCCGCGCAGCGCGCTCGCCTCGGAGAAGGCCAGCGTCTGGACCGCGGCGAGGGTGGGTCCGATGCACGGGGTCCAGCCGATGGCGAAGAGCAGACCCAGCACCGGAGCCCCGGCCACGCCCCACGTGGTCGATCGGTGCAGCCGCCACTCGCGCTGCAGCCCGGGGATCAGGCCCATGAACGCCAGGCCCATCACGATGACCAGGACTCCGAGCACGCGGGTGATCACGTCCGCGTGCTCGAGCAGCGCAGCGCCCACGCCGCCGAACAGGGCGCCGTAGCTCACGAACACCACGCTGAAGCCCAGGACGAACAGCAGGCTGCCCAGCAGGACCTGGCGGCGCCGGCCCTGGGGCTGGGCCAGCTCGGCCCCCGTCAGCCCGGTGATGTACGAGACGTAGCCGGGCGCCAGCGGCAGCACGCACGGGCTCAGGAAGGCCACGATCCCCGCCGTGAACGCGATCGGGACGGCGATCCACGGACCCGCCGTCGAGACGAGCTCGCCCACTCCGCTCACGACGCGGACTTCGACGCCGAGGGTGACGGCGGCGGCGCCGACGACGACGACTCGGCCAGCAGGGGGTCGATGACCCCGCGCAGCGTCGACTCCGAGGCCCGGCCCAGCACGCGTGCCGCGACCTTCCCGTCCGCGTCGACGACGAGGGTCGACGGGATGGCCTGGGGCGGCAGCGAGTCGGAGAACAGCAGTTGGAGCTGCCCGTCCCGGTCGATCACGCTCGGGTAGTCGATGCCGTACTTCGCGTCGAACGCCCGCGCGGACACGTCCGAGTCACGGGTGTCCAGGCCGACGAACTGGACGCCGGAGTCGGCGTACTGCGTCGACAGCGCCGCGAGCGTCGGCGCCTCGGCGCGGCAGGGGGCACACCACGACGCCCACACGTTGAGGACGACGACCTGGCCACGATGGTCGGACAACCGGAAGGTGTCGCCGTCGAGGGTCGTCCCGACCAGGTCCGGCGCGGCCACGCGCTGCTCCGGCGGGACGACGACGATCGACCCGTCACCGGCGACGAAGCCCTGCTCGCCTCCGGAACCGGACGAGCCGCCGGACGAACTGCAGCCGGCGAGCAGGCCGCACGCGAGCACCGCGGCGACGATCCCCGCGGCGACTCGGCGCACCGGCCGGCGTGCTGACATGGCGCTCAGGCCCCGGCGACCTTGCTCGCCCCCGGGAGCAGATCGCGCGATGGTTCGGTGTAGGTGATCGACGCGAGCCGGTCACCGTCGAACTCCAGCGACGTCAACGACGCCAGCGTGCACTGCCGACTGCGCGGGTCGTGCCACAGTCGCCGCTCCTCCGCGGCCAGGCGTGCGATCCAGATCGGCAGCTGATGGCTGACGAGGACGGCCTCATGCCCACGGGCGGCCTGCCTCGCACTGTCGATGGCGGCACCCATCCGAGCCGCCAGCTGCGCGTAGGGCTCGCCCCAGGACGGTCGGAACGGGTTGTACAGGTGCCGCCAGGTCCGCGGGTCGCGCAGGACGCCGTCGCCGACGCTGACCCGCTGGCCCTCGAACACGTTGTCCGCCTCGATGAGCCGGTCGTCGGTCTCGACGCTCAGCCCGTGCGCCTGCGCGATGGGAGCCGCGGTCTGCTGCGCCCGTTCCATCGGCGATGCGATCACGTGCACCACGTCGTTGTCCGCCAGGGCGACGGCTGCCCGCTGCGCCATCTGCTCGCCGAGATCGGACAGCCGGTAGCCCGGCAGCCGCCCGTACAGCACCTTCTCCGGGTTGTAGACCTCGCCGTGCCGCAGCAGGTGCACCACCGTGCGATCGGCCGATCCCGACGGTGAGGGCACGGTCAGGTCGCCTTGCGGCGCGCCGTGGGTCGGCGCCGGCTCGGGCGCCAGCTCGCGTCGCCCGCCTCGGCGGCCGCCGAGCGGAGCGCGTCGCCGTGCGCGGCGAGGGCCTGGACCAGGCTCACGACCGTCGCGGTCTCGGCCAGCACGTCGACCCGCAGGCCGTGCTCCTCGGCGGCCTTGGCCGTCTGCGGCCCGATGCAGGCGACGACCGTCGAGTGGTGCGGCTTGCCGGCGATGCCGACGAGGTTGCGCACCGTGCTGCTGGACGTGAACAGGACGGCGTCGAAGCCCCCGGTCTTGATGGCCTCGCGGGTCGCCGCCGGCGGCGGCGCCGCGCGCACCGTCCGGTAGGCCGTGACGTCGTCGACCTCCCAGCCCAGCTCGGCCAAGCCCGCGGCGAGGGTGTCGGTGGCGATGTCCGCGCGGGGAAGGAAGACCCGGTTGATCGGGTCGGTCAGCGAGTCGAACGCCGGCCACTCCTCCAGCAGCGCCGACGTCGTCTGCTCCCCGGTCGGCACGATGTCCGGCCGCACGCCGAACTCGACCAGCGCGGCGGCGGTGGCCTCGCCGACGGCAGCGACCTTCAACCCCGCGAACGAGCGGGCGTCGAGGCCGTAGTCGTCGAGCTTCTCGCGGATCGCCCGGACCGCGTTGACCGAGGTGAAGCCGATCCACTCGTACCGACCCGAGACCAGGCCGTGCACCGCGCGCTCGATCTGCTGCGGGGTGCGGGGCGGCTCGACGGAGATCGTCGGCACCTCGACCGGCACGGCGCCGTGCACGCGCAGGAGAGCGTCGACCGAACCAGCGCGGTCCTGCGTGCGCGGGATGAGGACGCGCCAGCCGAACAGCGACTTCACCTCGAACCAGTCGAGCTTCTCGCGCTGGGCGACGACCTCGCCCACCACGACCAGCCCCGGCCCGGCCTGGCGCGCCGCCTTCGCCACGGCGGCGATGTCGCCCAGGGTGCCGACGAGGGTGCGCTGGTCGACGGTCGTGCCGCGCCGGGTGACGGCGATCGGCGTACCGGCGTCCGCACCGGCCGCGACGAGGCGGGACGCGATCTCCCCGGCCTGGTCCGCTCCGTCGAGGAACACCACGGTGGTACGCGGCGCCGCGAGGTCGGTCCACGGCAGGTCGGTGTCGTGCGCGTCGACGATGCGCACGCCGCGCGTACGGCCACCGGTCAGGCCGAAGCCGGCGTACGCCGGCACGCCGGTGATCTCGCTGACCCCCGGCGCGACCTCGAAGCCGATGCGGGCCTTGCGCAGGGCCGCCGCCTCGTGCAGGAGGGAGCCGTCGACGACCGGGTCGCCGGAGATCAGCCGCACGGTCGACTTCTGGGCGCGAGCGGCGTCGATGACCAGCGCGCTGCGGCCGGCCTGGTCGAGCGGGAGCCCCGCCTCGTCGACCGCGACGACCACCTCGGCGTCGGTACGGGCGTGCGCACGGGCGATGTCGACCACATCGGCATCGGCGACGATCACGTCGGCGTCGGCCAGCAGGCTCGCCGCGCGCAGCGTCAGCAGGTCCGGGTCGCCCGGGCCGGCGGCGACCAGCGACACCGGGCCCGGGTGAGCAGCGGCGCGTGAGCTCGGACGGCTCGTCGACTTGGCCGGCTTCGGCGCCTCGGACTTCGGCGCCGGGGTCTTCGGGGTCTCCGCCTTCGCCGTCTCGGCCTTCGCCGGCTTGGCCGGGGACCGCTTGACAGCGCCCGCCGACTTCGCCGGCTTCACCGCCTCGGTCGTGGGCGCGGCGGCCTTCGGCGCCGCCTTCGTCGACGTCACCTTGCGGGTCGACGCGCCACGACGTGGCGCGCTGCTCGCGACTGTGGTGCTCATGCGTTGATCGCCTCTCCCAGCGATGGTGGATACGGGGTCGTGGGGGCCGCCTCGTCCAGGCGGCGCTGCTCGTGGAAGGCCAGGATCTGCAGCTCGACGGCCAGGTCCACCTCACGGACCTCGACGTCGGCCGGCACGGCCAGCACGGTCGGAGCGAAGTTCAAGATGCTGCGGACGCCGGCGGCCACGAGCCGGTCGCACACGTCCTGCGCCG
>JAFIHP010000083.1 GCA_017849335.1 Actinomycetales bacterium
CCGCGTCATTCGCGTCCAGGTCACCAACAACGATCCGATCGAGACTCTCAAGCAGCTCGACGCCCGGAGCCTGCGCACGCGCCGACGCCAGCCACTCACCCGCCGACGGCTCCGCACACTCCATGTCGTCCGGCAACGGCGGGGCGTCCTGGTCATCGTCGAACGGACATTCCCGATCCACCCAGGTGTCCTCCGGACCACCCTCGCCCATGGAACCGCCCCCGGGCGCGGGATCGGGTGATTCGAACATGTGTACATGGTACCGAACGGCACTGACACGCGCAAGCGCTGGCACTCGGAATTCGTTGCTGTGCAACGGCTCTCGACTGTACCGCTGGACGCTCGCGCTACAACTGGGTGATCTCCACGCTGACGCCCAGGCCCTCGCTCTGACCGCCGGCGTAGATGCCCTTCAGCGGCGGCACGTCGGCGTAGTCGCGTCCACGCGCGACGATCACGTGCGCCGAGCCGACCGCACGGTCGTTCGTGGGGTCGATCGCGTGCCAGCCCTCGTCCCAGTACTCGACCCAGGCGTGCGACTCGCCGACGACCGGCTCGCCGACGGCCGGCTCCTCGGTGTGCAGGTAGCCGCTGACGTACCGGGCTGGGATGCCGGCGCCGCGCAGCAGTGACAGCGTCGCGTGCGTGAAGTCCTGGCACACGCCGTGCCCGGACCGCCATGCCTGCGCGGCAGTCGTCGAGACGTCGGTCACGCCCGGTTGGTAGCCGATCCGCCGGCGCACCTCGTACGTCGCGAGGTGAGCAGCGGACTCGGGGTCCTTCTCCTCACGCATCCGCTCCACGATCCACGCGCGATCGGGGTCCTGGGCGGCGTCGTCGACGTAGGTGGTCGACCGCAGGAGCTCCACGAACCGGTCCTGGACGACCGGGTCGTGCACCTGCAGCCACGACCCGCCTGCGCGATACGGCGGCAGCGGCGGGGTGTCCACCGTGCTGATGGCCACGATCTCGAGCATGCGGTGCGGGACGTGCACGTCGAACGCCTCGACGTGCGCGCCCCAGTAGTCGGTGTACGACTGGATCGGGGCGGCCGGAAGCACGTCGAGGGTGTGGCTGAGCAGCAGCTGGCCCTCGGCGGACATCGGGGTCATGCGGACCTCGTTGAACGACGCCTCGACGACCTCGGCGTACCGGTACCCCGTCCGGTGCGTGATACGCAGTCGGCGGCCGGCCATCAGTGGCTCCACACGACAGTGCCGTGCTGCCGGAAGAAGGCGCGGTTGACCTCGTCGCCGGCCCGCTGGGCCGCCCCGCGCGCCTCGTCGACGAACTGCTCGATCTCCCGGGCCGTGGGCGTGCGCGCGTACTCCAGCTCCGACCGCAGCATGCCGACCTCCCGCAGCAGCAGGCTGCTGTCGCTCGCGCCGCGGCGCTGCAACCCGCGGACCGCCTCCTCGGCGTCGGCTGCGCACACCCGCATCGACCGCGGGAAGGTCGTGTCGAGCACCAGGAAGCGCCGGGCGTCGGCGCCGGTGATCGCCATGCCCGACCGGAGGAACGGGGACAGCCCGCCGGCCGCCCGCAGCGTGGCGGCCGGTCCGGACGACGGCCACAGCAGGTCGTGCCGGATCGACAGCAGCCGGCCGACCATGTCGATCCGCTCGAGCTCCCGGCCCAGAACCATGAAGTGGTACGCCTCGTCCCGCGGCATGGTCCAGTCGACGACGCCGTTCACCACGAGCAGCCGCTCGAGGACGTTGTGTAGGGCCACGCCCGGGCTCGCGGCGAACGCGATCCCGCGCGACAGGGCCAGGTGGGCGGAGTTGAGAGCCTCGAACGTGTCCTGCGAGAGCGACTCGCGGATCGCCCGGGCGTTCGACCGAGCGGCCGAGACCGCGCCGGCGATCGTCGACGGGTCGATCTCCGAGCCGACCAGCACGCGAACCAGCTCGTGCGGGGTGTCGACCCCGGTGTCCGGCATAGACAGCGCCTCGAGCAGGACCGCGCAGCCGGTCGCGTGCGGGACGGACTGGTCTTCGACGAGGAGCTGATGGTGCTCGGCGAGCAGGCGCACCGTGGCCTCGGCCCGCTCGATGTACCGGCCGAGCCAGTAGAACGACTCCGCGATCCGGCTCAGCATGGCGTTCCTCCGGCCGCCCGGTCTCCGGCCTGCTGCTGCTGGCGTTCCTGCTGCAGGATCCGGTCGTCGTGCGCGGACGGGGAGTTGTCGCGCCGCGTCGCGTTGTAGCCGGGGGGCCACGGAACCGTCGCGCCGTCGTCCGACCAGTCCTCGACCGCCGGCCGCTCGTCGCCCACCCCGTCGTCGATGACCCAGGTGTCCTTGGACCCGCCGCCCTGGCTGGAGTTCACGACGAGACTGCCCTCCGGCAGCGCGACCCGGCTCAACCCACCGGGCAGCACGTACACGTTGCGACCGTCGTTGACGGCGAAGGGCCGCAGGTCGACGTGGCGCGGGGCGATCCGGCCGTCCTCGACGACCGTGGGACAGGTCGAGAACGTGACGACCGGCTGCGCGATGTAGTTGCGCGGAGACGAGATGACGTCGCGGGCCGCCTGCGCCAGCTCCTCGTCGGTCGCGGACGGGCCCATGACGAGCCCGTAGCCGCCGGACGCGTCGCTCGGCTTGACGACCATCCGGTCCAGGTGCGCCAGCACGTGCTTGCGCTGGTCGGGGTCGGTCAGGTCGAACGTGTCGACGTTGGGCAGGATCGGCTCCTCGCCCAGGTAGTACCGGATCAGCTTCGGCACGTACGGGTAGATCGCCTTGTCGTCCGCGACGCCGTTGCCGATCGCGTTCGCGACAGTCACGCGGCCGGCCCGCGCCGCGTTGATGACGCCAGGGATGCCCAGCACGCTGTCGGGCCGCAGGTGCACCGGGTCGAGGAAGTCGTCGTCGATCCGGCGGTAGATGACGTGCACGGGCTCCGGTCCGGAGGTCGTGCGCATGTACACCGTGTTGTCCCGGCAGTAGAGGTCGCGACCCTCGACGAGCTCGACGCCCATGTGCCGGGCGAGGAACGTGTGCTCGTAGTGCGCGGAGTTGTGGACGCCGGGTGTCAGGACGACCACCGTCGGCCGGGACACCTCCGGGGGAGCGGCGGCCTTCAGCGCGTCGAGCAGCCGCTCGGGGTACTCGTTGACCGGGCGCACGCGATGCGCGGCGAACACCTCCGGCAGCACGTGCGCCAGCGTGCGCCGGTTCTCCAGCACGTACGAGACGCCGCTGGGGTTGCGCAGGTTGTCCTCGAGGACCCGGAACTCGCCGGCCTCGTCCCGGATGAGGTCGATGCCGGAGACGTGGATGCGGACGTCGTTCGGGGTCGAGATCCCCCAGGCCTCCCGGTGGAAGTGCGTCGACGACGTCACCAGACTGCGGGGGATCAGGCCGTCGGCGAGCACCCGGCCGGGGCCGTAGACGTCGGCCAGGAAGGCCTCCAGGGCCCGCAGCCGCTGGATGACGCCCGCCTCGATCCGCTGCCACTCGCCGGACATGAGCAGCCGAGGGACGAGGTCCATGGGCAGGGGCCGCTCCCGCTCGCCGAGCGTGAACGTGATGCCGTGCCGGTCGAGGTAGGCGTCTCGCTGCCGGGCCCGGACCTCCAGCCCCGACGCCCCGATGCTCGTGAGCGTGTCCATGACGGCGGCGTGCGTGGCGCGCGGGGTGCCGTCCGGGGTGATCATCTCGTCGAACGGGGCGACCGGGGCGTTTGCGGCATCGGCAGGCGCCGTCGTCATGTGCAGCCTCCCCACGTTCGCCTCGCGCTAGGACCGAGGTGACCCTAGGTCCGGGTTGTTTCCGGCGCGTTGCACGCACTGTGGCCTACCGCACGTCGGTCGGGGAGCGATTTCGCCGACGACGCCCCTAGAGTGACGCGCACCCGGCCGCGACGCGCGCCGGTCGAGGTCGGGCGTGCGAAAGGTGGTGGCTCGGGTGCTCATCGGGGTTCCAGCCGAGGGGCGGCCGGGCGAGACCCGCGTCGCCGCCACTCCCAAGACGGTCGGCCAGCTGCTCGGACTCGGCTACGAGGTCGTCATCGAGCAGGGAGCCGGCGTTCGGTCGGCGTTCTCCGACCACGCGTACGAGGAGGCCGGAGCCCGGATCGGCACGGCGGCCCAGGCCTGGGGCGCCGACATCGTCCTGCACCTGAACCCGCCGAGCGACGCGGAGATCGCGATGCTCGCCGACGGGTCGACGCTGGTCAGCCTGCTCAGCCCGGGCCTGCAGCCGGAGCTGGTCGACAAGCTGGCCGCGCGGCCGATCACGGCGCTCGCGATGGACGCCGTCCCGCGCATCTCCCGGGCGCAGTCGCTCGACGTGCTCAGCTCGATGGCGAACATCGCCGGCTACCGGGCGGTCATCGAGGCGGCCAACGTCTTCGGCCGGTTCTTCACCGGCCAGGTGACCGCCGCCGGCAAGGTTCCGCCGGCCAAGGTCCTCGTGTGCGGCGCCGGCGTCGCGGGACTCGCGGCGATCGGTGCCGCCGGCTCGCTCGGCGCGATCGTGCGCGCCACCGATCCGCGCCCCGACGTCGCCGACCAGGTGCGCTCGCTGGGCGGCGAGTACCTGGCCATCGAGTCGCGCGAGGCCGAGGTCAGCGCGACCGGGTACGCCAAGGAGATGGGCGACGACTACAAGGTCCGCGAGGCCCGCCTGTACGCCGAGCAGGCCAAGGACGTCGACATCATCATCACCACGGCCCTGATCCCGGGCCGTCCCGCGCCGCGGCTGATCACCGCGGAGATGGTCGCCTCGATGCGGCCGGGCTCGGTGATCGTCGACCTGGCGGCGCGCAACGGCGGCAACGTCGAGGGCTCCGAGCCGGACGAGGTCGTCGTCACCGCGAACGGCGTGACGATCATCGGTCACACCGACCTGGCGGGCCGGCTGCCGGCGCAGGCGTCGCAGCTGTACGGCACGAACCTGGTGAACCTGCTCAAGCTCATGACGCCCGGCAAGGACGGCGAGCTCGTCCTCGACTGGGACGACGTCGTTCAGCGCACCATCACGGTCGCGCGGGGCGGAGAGAAGACCTGGCCCCCGCCCCCGGTCCAGGTGTCCGCGGCACCGCCGCCGGTGCGACCGGTGGCGCCGGTGGCGGCGGTGGAGAAGGCGCCCGCCTCGCCGTGGCGCCGGTTCGCCCCGGTGGTCATCGGAGCGCTCGCCCTCCTGCTCCTCACCGCCGCTGCCCCGCCGGAGCTCACGGGCAACATCACGGTGTTCGTGCTCGCGATCGTGATCGGCTACTACGTCATCGGGAACGTGCACCACGCGCTGCACACGCCGCTCATGTCGGTGACGAACGCGATCTCCGGGATCATCGTGGTCGGCGCGATCCTGCAGATCGGTCACGACGAGGCTGTCGTCACGGCGCTCGCGACGATCGCGATCCTGCTGGCGAGCATCAACATCTTCGGCGGATTCGCCGTGACCCGCCGGATGCTGAGGATGTTCCAGCGATGACGATGCAGTCTCTCGCGATCGCGGCGTACCTCGTCGCCGCCCTGTTGTTCATCATGAGCCTCGCGGGCCTGTCCCGGCACGAGTCCGCCAAGCAGGGCATCTGGTTCGGCATCGTCGGCATGGCGCTTGCGCTCGTGGCCACCATCGGCCTCGCGGTCGACGGGGGGATGTCGACCACCGGTGTCGTGCTGATGATCGCCGCGCTCGTCGTCGGGGCCGCGATCGGCCTGTGGCGCGCCCGCGTCGTCCAGATGACCGGCATGCCCGAGCTCATCGCTCTGCTGCACAGCTTCGTCGGCCTCGCGGCGGTCCTGGTCGGCTGGGCGGCCTACTACCTCGTCGAGGCCGTCGGCGACGCCCAGACCGAGATCAGCGACGACCTCCTGGGCATCCACCACGGCGAGGTCATCGTCGGCGTGTTCATCGGCGCCGTGACGTTCACCGGGTCGATCGTCGCGTTCCTGAAGCTGTCCGCCCGCATCGACTCCAAGCCGCTCATGCTGCCGGGGAAGAACGCGCTGAACATCGGCGCGCTGGTGCTGTTCGTGGCGCTCACGGTCTGGTTCGTGATCACGCCCAGCGTGTGGATCCTCGTGGCCGGGACGGTCCTGGCGCTCGCGCTGGGGTGGCACCTGGTCGCGTCGATCGGCGGTGGTGACATGCCGGTCGTGGTCTCGATGCTCAACAGCTACTCCGGCTGGGCGGCTGCGGCCTCGGGCTTCCTGCTCGGCAACAACCTGCTCATCGTCACCGGCGCGCTGGTCGGCTCCTCCGGCGCCTACCTCAGCTACATCATGTGCCAGGCGATGAACCGCTCGTTCATCTCGGTGATCGCCGGCGGGTTCGGCATCGAGGCGGCCACGTCGGACGACACGGACTACGGCGAGCACCGCGAGATCAGCGCCGAGGAGACCGCGGCGCTCCTGGCGGACGCGTCGAGCGTGATCATCACCCCGGGGTACGGCATGGCGGTGGCGCAGGCGCAGTACCCCGTCGCCGAGCTCACCCGCATCCTGCGCGAGAAGGGGGTCGACGTCCGGGGCGGCATCCACCCCGTCGCCGGCCGCCTGCCCGGGCACATGAACGTGCTGCTCGCCGAGGCGAAGGTGCCGTACGACATCGTCCTGGAGATGGACGAGATCAACGACGACTTCCCGAGTACCGACGTCGTCCTCGTCATCGGCGCGAACGACACGGTCAACCCCGCGGCGGAGGAGGATCCCGGGTCGCCGATCGCCGGCATGCCGGTCCTGCGCGGGTGGGAGGCCACGGACGTCATCGTCTTCAAGCGGTCGGTGGCGGTCGGCGACGCGGGGGTGCAGAACCCCCTGTTCTTCCGCCCGAACACCTCGATGCTCTTCGGCGACGCCAAGGTGCGGGTCGAGGACATCCTCAAGGCCCTCTAACCCTCCCCCGAGGCCGCAACCCCGAGCCTTACCCCCGAGGCGCCTGGAATGGTCGCTATTACGGGCGATAAGCCCTTTTTGACGACCATTCCAGGCGC
>JAFIHP010000084.1 GCA_017849335.1 Actinomycetales bacterium
CCAGCGTCCACGTCGCCATCAGGATCGGGCAGTTCCACGGGATGATCTGCGCCACGACCCCCAGCGGCTCGTGGAAGTGGTAGGCGACGACGTCGTCGCTGATCTGGCCGAGCGTTCCCTCCTGCGCGCGCAGCGCGCCGGCGAAGTACCGGAAGTGGTCGATCGCCAGGGGGATGTCCGCGTTCAGCGTCTCGCGGATCGGCTTGCCGTTCTCCCAGGTCTCGGCGACGGCGAGAGCCTCGAGGTTCGCCTCCATCCGGTCGGCGATCTTCAGCAGGACGTTCGCCCGCTCGGTGGGGCTGGCGTGGCCCCACGCCGGGGCCGCGGCGTGGGCCGCGTCCAGGGCCAGCTCGACGTCCGCCGCATTGCCGCGCGCCACCTCGCAGAACACCTGGCCGGTGACCGGGGTGATGTTCTCGAAGTACTGCCCGCTCGACGGCGGCACGTACTCGCCCCCGATGTAGTTGTCGTAGCGCGAGGCGTAGGTCATCGCGCTGCCGGGCTGGCCGGGTGCGGCGTGAACAGTCATGGGGTCTCCTTCGCTGAAACGGCGGCATGGCCGGGAGCCGGAACGTATGTCGTGGGTCACACGTGGCCCTAGGGCCTTTCGGCACACCTAGTCACACACCGTCCGGCCGGGCAGGATGAACCCTGACCGTTCGGCCAGGTGGGCGGGTGGTCCACGAGAGGAGCGCCCGTGCCGTCGCAGCGGTCGATGTCCCTGCCGCGCTCCTACCGGGCGCCCAACGCGCGGGTCCGGGTCGCGATCGTCGACTCCAACATCATCTTCCGCGCCGGCGTCCGCACGGTCCTCGAGCGCCGGCCCGGCATCGCGGTCGTCTCCGAGTGCGGAGACGCGGCGACGGCCCTCGACCAGATCGCCAGCCTGGAGCCTGACCTCGTCGTGGTCGACGTCGACCTGGAGGACGACACCACCAAAGGGCTCGCGCTCCTGCAGGAGCTCTCGCGCCAATTTCCCCGGGTGCGGGTCCTGGTCCTGACGACGGCTCTGTCCGAGCTCGTGGTCGTCGAGTCGCTGCGCCGCGGAGCGGCGGGGTACGCCCTCAAGGACTGCAGTCCCGACGAGCTCAGCCGCATGGTGCTCGCGATCGACCAGGGCGACAGCGCGTTCAGCCCGCACGTCGCGTCCGTGGTGGCCCGGAACGTCGGCGGCCACGTGCCCGTCGAGGCGACGCTGACCGATCGCGAGCGCGAGGTGGTGCGGCTGGTGGCCCGCGGCATGTCGAACCGCCAGGTGGCCGTCGAGCTCTTCCTGAGCGAGAGCACGGTCAAGTTCCACCTGCGCAACGCGATGCGCAAGCTGGGCACGACCCGTCGGTCGGAGGTCGCCTACCGCGTCGGACGCGCCGAGCTCGGGTAGTCCGGCGCGGCTGCTGGTTCAATGACCGCCATGTCCGCTGCTGCCCCTGAGATCGCGACCGGTCGCGCACGGTTCGCGTCGACCGAGCGGTCGTCGCTGTACCCGATGATCGTCGGCGCCTTCGTCGGCGTCCTGCTCATCTCGAACGTCGGCGCGACCAAGCTGATCGCGTTCGGGCCGATCATCACCGACGGCGGCGCCTTCCTGTTCCCCCTCGCGTACGTCATCGGCGACGTCCTCAGTGAGGTCTACGGGCTGCGGGCGGCCCGCCGGGCGATCGTCCTGGGCTTCGTGATGCTCGTCATCGCCGCGGTCACGTTCCTGCTCGTGCAGGTCTCCCCGCCGGCCGACGGGTACGAGAACCAGGCCGCGTTCGAAGCCGTGCTGGGCTTCGTGCCGCGCATCGTCCTCGCGAGCATCGCCGGCTACCTCGTCGGCCAGCTCCTCAACGCGTACGTCCTGGTCCGGATCAAGGAGCGCACCGCGGAGAAGGCCCTGTGGCTGCGCCTGATCGGCTCGACCGTGGTCGGCGAGTTCGCGGACACCCTCGTCTTCTGCACGATCGCGTTCTACGGCGTGATCACGGGCGCCGAGTTCGTGAACTACGTCATCGTGGGCTACGTGTACAAGACGCTGCTGGAGGTCGTCCTGCTGCCGGTGACATACCCCGTCATCGGCTGGATCAAGCGGCGCGAGCCCAGCTACGGGGCCGTGGGCGACTGACGGCCGGACCGGCCGAGGACCTCGGCCCGCAGCTCGTCGAACGTCCCGTCCAGGATCGACGCGCGCACCTGGTCCACCAGGCGGACGATGTACCGCTCGTTGTGGATCGTCGCCAGCGTCGCCGCGAGCATCTCCTTGGCGCGGAAGAGGTGATGCAGGTAGGCGCGCGTGAACGTGGCGCAGGTGTAGCAGTCGCACGCGTCGTCGATGGGCGTGAACTCGCGTCGGTACCGCCCGTTGGTCAGGTGGAACCTCTTGGTCGGGTGGAAGACCGTCCCGTTGCGGGCGTTGCGCGAGGGGGCCACGCAGTCGAACGTGTCGGCCCCGGACTCGACCGCGGCGAAGATGTCGTCCGGCTCGCCGATCCCCAGCAGGTGCCGCGGTCGGTCCTCGGGCAGCTCCTCGCACACCCAGCGGACGATCGTGCCGAGCTGGTCCTTCTCGAGCGCCCCGCCGATCCCGTAGCCGTCCATCGGCAACGCGGCGAGGCCACGCGCCGACCGCCTCCGCAGGTCCTCGTACTGCGCACCCTGCACGACGCCGAACAGCGCCTGGTACGGGCGTCCGGCGCGCTCGACGGTAAGTCGTTCGTGTGCCGTGACGCACCTCTCGGCCCATGCCTGGGTACGGGACACGGACTGCTCTTGGTACTCGCGGGTGTTCAGGAGCGTCGTGCACTCGTCGAACGCGAACATGATGTCGGCACCGATCTGATGCTGCACCTGCATGGAGACCTCGGGGCTGAAGCGGTGCCGGCTGCCGTCGAGGTGCGAGACGAACGTGACCCCGTCGTCGTCCACGTGCGCGAGCCGGTCCTTGCCCGCCGCGATCACGTCGTCCGCCTGGACGGTCGAGGCGTCCATCGCGAGGACCTTCTTGAACCCGACTCCCAGCGACAGGACCTGGAAGCCGCCGCTGTCGGTGATCGTCGGGCCGTCCCAGCCCATGAAGGCCGCCAGCCCGCCGCCGGCCTCGACGATGTCCGCGCCGGGCTGCAGGTACAGGTGGTACGCGTTGGCCAGCACGACCTGCGCCCCGAGCTCCCGCATGGTTCCGGGCAGCACGGCCTTGACGGTCGCCTTGGTCCCGACCGGCGTGAAGGCGGGCGTCCGGATCTCGCCGTGCGGGGTCCGCATCGTGCCGGCGCGGCCGAGACGACCCGGCAGACGGCCGTCGATCTCGAAGCCGAACCCGGGACCTGGCACCCGCCCATCCAACCGAACGACGGTACGCATGTGGCGTGGCGGGGTCGACGAGGTCCACGATGCGGGCGTGACGGAACTCGTGGACGAAAGTTGCGCGAACCCCTTGCGACGGGTGCGAGAACGCGAGTAGAACTCACCCACCGATCCGCAAGGGTCGGGACGAACGGCAGGCGAACGCTACCGACGTCGAAGGCTCGAAGGGGCGAACGATCCGCACGGGTCGTCGGTCCTCACGGGCCGGGAGCCGAAAGGCACCACGGCGGACGGACCCCGAGTGCTGGCGGGGACGGCGGAGGTCGACCGGTCGGGGAGGGCGACCAACTGGTCGGTCGCGCGGCGACGCGCGGCGAGCACCGCGGACTGCACTGGACGCGGGGCCCCGGGCGCCTCGAGCGCTCGGGCGGCTGGTGGAGGCGCTCCATCGTGAAGGCCCCTCGCACTCATACTGCGAGGGGCCTTCCGCTTTTCTACCGTCGGTGGGCGCGCCCGCCGGGCCGACACGCCGCAGGCATCCCGGACTGCTGGGCCGATCCGCGGTGCGTGTCCCTTCGGGCCGTCCGTGACGTAGCGTGACCCGCGTGCTGACCCCCCGCCGACGTCCGTTCGTCACCGCTGTCGCCGCGCTCACCCTCGCCGGCCTGCTGCCGGCGGTTCCCGCGCTGGCGCAGTCGGCATCGATCACGACGACCGACAGTCCCGCGGCAGTCCGGCCGGCGGACACCGATCCGGCCCTGGCACCGTTCTACGGCCAGCAGCTCACCTGGCAGCCGTGCCTGGGCACGATGCAGTGCACGTGGCTGACGGTCCCCCGGGACTACGCCGAGCCGGGTGGCGCCACGATCCGGCTGCGCGTCTCCCGGGTTCCTGCGAGCGGACCCGCGTCGTCCCGCCAGGGCTCTCTCGTCGTCAACCCCGGCGGCCCCGGGGCGAGCGGGCTCGACTTCGCCTCGTACGTGGCGACCGTCGTCTCCCCCACCGTGGCGCGGCAGTTCGACATCGTCGGCTTCGACACGCGCGGCGTCGGTCGGTCCGCGCCGATCACCTGCATGACGGGCGCGCAGACGACGCGCTGGCTGAACGCCGACCCGACTCCCGACACCGCGGCCGAGCAGCAGAGCTACATGACCCTGGCAGCCCGCATCCCCTCCGGGTGCCTGTCGATGTCGCCGCAGATCGCCCGGCACGTCGGGTCGGAGAACACCGTGCGCGATCTCGACATCTTGCGCCAGGCCCTCGGCGACGAGCGTCTCAACTGGCTCGGCTACTCGTACGGCACCTATCTGGGCACCTTGTACGCGGAGGACTTCCCCGACCGCGTCGGCCGGTTCGTCCTGGACGGGGCGCTCGACCCGAGCCTGGATGGCATGCAGATGTCCCGCGGTCAGTCGACCGGGTTCCAGACCGCCGTGACCCGCTTCGCGGCGGACTGCGCGCCCCGGCCCGGCTGCCCGTGGCGCGGCTCCACCCGGTCGGTCCTCACCGGGCTCAACCGCCTGCTCGACCGCCTCGACCGCCAGCCGATGCCGGCACACCGCGGGCGACCCCTCCTTCAGGCCCAGGCGCTGACAGCGATCTTCTACACGCTGTACTCGCCCTACGCCTGGCCCAGCCTGCGCGAGGCGCTGCGGACTGCCGCCCACGGCGACGGGAGGGCACTTCAGACGCTGGCGGACTACTCGAACGAACGCCTCGGCCCGAACCGCTACGGGAGCAACATGGCGTCCGCCTTCCCGGCGATCGCGTGCTGGGACACGACGCCGGCGCCGGGTCGCACGCAGCTGTCAGCGACGGCACGGCAATGGTCGGCCAAGGCCGCCGTGCCGGAGATGGCGTCGGCGATGTCCTGGGGCAATGCGCCGTGCACGTCGTGGTACGGCCACTCCGCGCGCACGCCTGCGCCGGCCACGTCCACGACGACAAGCCCGATCCTGGTCGTCGGGACGATCTACGACCCCGCGACGCCGTACGTGTGGGCCAAGGCCCTGGCCAGCCAGCTGTCGACGGCCACCCTGCTCACGTACCGGGGAGACGGGCACACCGCCTACGGGGGCAACTCACGCTGCATCGACACCGCGGTCGACGCCTACCTGCTCAGCGGCACGCCGCCGGCGGCGGGGACCGTCTGCCGCTGAGCGCACGCCAGCGGTCTACGAGACGGGTCGGACCAGGTCCTCGGTCGGAAGACAGCGGGGCGGCCCCGTCGACCGCAGATCCGCTGGGTGGAGCACACCGGACGCTAGGGGTGCCCGGCGTGCTCGCGGACCTGCGGGACGGGGCCGCCGACCGGGGCCGCGTCACGCGCGGGATTCAGTTGTGGTCTTGCACGACCGTTGCGCGCGTGGGGGGAGCGGACAACGACAAGGCCACTTGACACCGCAAGCCTCACGGAGGCCTCACGGTGCACGGTCGGCACACTCTCAGATCGCGCCGCGGGCGATCAGGTCAGGCGTGGGGCTCCTGCGGATCACCGGAATCCGGCAGCTCGGACAGGAACTGCTCGACCTGAGCGGCGAGCTCGTCGGCCGACGGAAGCGACTGACCCGCGAGGCCGCCGGCGATCGCGTATCCGGGCGCAGCGATCTGCTGGTCGTACTGCTGCTCCAGCGCCGACACGACCGTCGCGAACTCCGCGTTCCCGGCGACCTGGGCCGCGATGTCCAGGTCCGCCTGATGCGCGGCCGGCTCGAGCTCGTCACCGGGCAGGGACAGGCCGGTCGCGGCCGCGACGCCCGCCAGCAGCGTCGACGCCGATCGCGGGTACGCGAACTGGACGAGGTAGTGCGGGACCTGCGCGGTCACGCCCATCGAGGGCACCCCGCTCTGCCCCAGCTGCAACTCGAGCATCGCGCCGACATGCCCCGGGACCTCGACCTCGCCGATCGGAGCGACCGGACCGGTCACGAGATCGGGTTGGCTCCCGTGGACGGTGACGCCGATCGGGCGGGTGTGCGGGGTCGGCCACGGGATCGCCGACAGGCCGACGGCGAGCCGGACGTCGAAGCGGTCGACGACCTGCTTGACGGCTCCGATGAACCGCAGCCACTGGTAGTCCGGCTCCGGACCGGCGACGAGCAGGAACCGCTGCCCGGCCGTGTCCGTGACCTCGTGCACGTCGATCTGGTCCAGCTCGACCGACGCGAAGTGGTCGACCACGAAGCTCATCCGCGGTCGCCGGGCCCGGTAGTCGATCAGCTCGTCGGAGTCGAACGTCGCGACCAGCTTGTGGTCCAGGGTCGCCAAGATGTGGTCGGCGGCGATCCGGACGCCGTTGCCGGCGTCGACGAATCCCGAGAACGCGTGCAACAGCACCGGACGCTCGTCGAACTCCACGTCGCGGTGCCAGGTGATTAGGTCGTCCACCGGTCGCATGACAGCACCTCCTGGATCGTGTCAACGCCGATCGCGGCGTGTCGATTCCCTCCCCGGTGTCTCGACCGGGGCATTCGCCGAGAGCGAACGCCCTCAGGCGCTCGGCGACTCCTCCGTCGCGGGGGGCTCGGCATCGGCGTCAGCCTCGTCGGCGTGAGCCGGAGCACGACGCGTGCGCTTGCGGACAGGCTTCGCCGGCTCTGCCGACAGCTCCTCCTGGACCGGCTCGCTCGACACGGCGGCATCGGGCTCGTCGGATGCGCCGGCGACGGCCGAGGCAGCGCCCTGGGCAACGGCGTCAGCGACGTCGTGCGCCGTCGCGTCGGTCGCCGTGGCGAGTCGATCTGCGGTCCGGCCGGTGGCGTCCGCGGCCGCCGCAGCCGTTGCGGCGGCTGTCGCGGCCGCATCGGCGACGCGCTGCGCTGCGGTGTCGGCCGCTCCGGACACCGCGGTCGCGGCCCCGGCGAGGGAGCCGGCAGCCGTGTGCGCGGCCCCACCGACGGAGTCGGCCCACAGGCTCGCGGTCGTCCCGAGATCCCCGGTCGCCGCGCGTCGACGCCACAGCACGACCGCAGCTGCCGCACCGGCGACGGCCGCGGCCGCCAACAGAGCCTTCTTCATCGGACCTCCCCATCGATCGTGGCCCGGACGCTAACACCTGCGGGCTGCGCCCGTTAGGGCCGTCCGACCCGTTGGGCCTGCTTCAGGTACCCGAGGAAGCGCTCCGTCACCTGCGGGCTGTCGAGGAACGCCGCGCGCTGCGTCTCGTCCAGGCTCATCGCATACTCACAGACGTTTGCCCACGCGTGCCCGACCGCCTTGGTCAGCGCGCTCGCGACGGTGGCTGAGATCGCGCCGCCGACGATCATCCCGCCGGGAAGGAACTTCAGCAGGCCGGTCACCGCGTAGCGGCCGGCCATCGTCGCCCCACCGGTCAGCACGAGCGACCCCGCGACCGCGAGCGCCTTCGTGCGGTTGGGCGGCAGTCCGTAGGCCGCGGTGATCCGCGCGATCATCGTGACCTGGTTCGGGACGAGCAGGGCCGCGTCAGCGAACGGGATCGGCGTCGCTCCGACGCCAGCGGCGACCACGACGGCCTGGTTGATGATCGCCGCGACGGCTTTTTTCTTGCGCCCGACATCGACGACCTGCGCGGCCGTCAGCGCCGAGGCCGCCGCCTCGGGTATCACCTGGTAGGTGTCGTCGAGCAGCGCCTGGAGCCCGAAGACCGGGCTGCCGGTGAACGGGTCGGCCAGGGCGTTGGTCATCACGACGCGGCCGTGGGGGCGGATGGGCAGGCCGAGGGAGGCGATGTACTCGGCGAACTGAGCCGCCTCGGGGTGAACCTGGCCGTCGCGACTGGGCACCTGGGTCAGCACGACGATCACGGGCAGCCCGAGGTCGATGAGCTCGCGGACGAACTGCTCCTGCGCGGCTTCGAACCGTCGGTCCGACCAGCGGACGAGGTACCACGCGGCGTGGATCTGCTCGCTCACCGGGCGCGTGCGATGGTCGGCGACGAGGCGCTGGAGGCCGGCGACGATCGCGTCGCCCGCGGTGCCGGTCTCGAAGCCCTCGGAGTCGTACACGCCGAGGAAGCCGTCCGGGTGCCGGTAGTAGACGAGGCCGCGCGTGACGGGGCTGCCCACGCCGGTGGCCGCGACGTCGCGGCCGAAGATCGCGTTCACCAGCGTCGACTTGCCGACGCCGGTCTTGCCGAACACGGCGAGGTTGAAGCAGCCCAGACGCGCGAAGGCGTCGGCGAGCTGTTGCTCGAACATGCCCTGGACCTGCGGCGTCGAGAGGTCCGGCACCCGGGGGTCGGTCCCGCCGGCCGCGTCGCTGGTCACGTCGCGACACGCTACGCGGGGTCGTCGGGTTGGACAAACCCCGCTGTCCCCGGGTTACCGTGGCACGTGACGTGGACACCGGAGCAGGCGTCCGCGCGCCCGGGGACCCGTCGTCGC
>JAFIHP010000085.1 GCA_017849335.1 Actinomycetales bacterium
CCCCGGCCATCTGGCCAGTCAACCATGCAGGCGGTGTACGGCCGTCGGACCGCTGCGGCACGATGAGCCCATGGCGGACGACACGGTCATCGGTCGGGAGGGCGCGCGCGTCCGGTGGGCCGAGCTGGTCGATGCCATCAACGCGGCCCGGTCGGAGTACTACCAGGCCGACGCCCCGCGGCTGTCCGACGCCGAGTACGACGCGCTCTTCGCCGAGCTCGTCGCGCTGGAACAGGTCCACCCCGAACTGGTGAGCGGCGAGTCGCCGACGCAGACGGTGGGTGGCCAGCGCTCGGAGATGTTCGAGCCGGTCGAGCACCTGCAGCGCATGTACTCCCTCGACAACGCGTTCAGCGAGGCCGAGCTCCAGGCCTGGCTCGACCGGGTCGAGTCCGGCCTCGGCGAGGTCCCGCAGCTGCTCTGCGAGCTCAAGATCGACGGGCTCGCGGTCGACGCGGTGTACGTCGACGGGCGTCTGCGAACTCTCGCGACCCGCGGGGACGGCCGGGTGGGGGAGGACGTCACGTTCAACGCGCGCTACATCCCCGCCGTCCCCCAGCGGCTCGCCTCCGCCGCGGGTCGACCGATTCCGCCGTTGCTGGAGGTTCGCGGGGAGATCTTCTTCGCGGTCGCGGACTTCGAGCGGATCAACGCCGAGCAGCAGGATCTCGGGCTGCCGGCTTTCGCGAACCCCCGCAACACCGCCGCGGGGTCGCTGCGCCAGCGGGTCGACCGGCGGGAGGCCGAGCTCTCCGCCGCGCGTGCGTCGTCGTCGGGCGATCGCGGCGTGGCGAAGATCGCCCGGATGGAAGCCGAGCTGGCCCGGGCCCGGGTCCGGCTGGACGGCCTGCGCCTGACGGTCCACGGCATCGGGGCCGTCGACGGGCTCGAGATCACCCGCCAGAGCCAGGGGTACGAGGTGCTCGCGGATCTCGGGCTGCCGGTGAGCGAACGGGCGCGGGTGCACGAGTCGGCGGACGGGGTCCGCGACTTCGTGGCGTACTACGGCGAGCATCGGCACGACGTCGAGCACGAGATCGACGGCGTCGTCGTCAAGGTCGACGAGATCGCGCTCCAGCGACGGCTCGGGGAGACCTCACGGGCACCGCGCTGGGCGATCGCCTACAAGTACCCCCCGGATGTCGTTCGCACGCGGTTGCTCGACATCCCGGTCAACGTCGGCCGGACCGGTCGGGTCACGCCCTATGCGGTCATGGAACCGGTCCGCGTCGCCGGGTCGACCGTCGCCATGGCGACGCTCCACAACGCGTACGAGGTCGAGCGCAAAGGCGTGCTCATCGGCGACATGGTCTTCCTGCGGAAGGCCGGCGACGTCATCCCCGAGGTGCTCGGTCCGGTCGTCGAGGAGCGCACGGGTCAGGAGCGACCCTTCGTCATGCCGACGCGGTGCCCCGAGTGCGGCACCGCGCTGCGGCCGGAGAAGGAGGGCGACAAGGACATCCGCTGCCCGAACACGCGGTCGTGCCCGGCGCAGCTGCGCGAGCGGCTGTTCCACGTCGCCTCCCGGCAGGCGCTCGACATCGAGGGGCTGGGCTACAAGGCGGCGATCGCCTTGCTGGAGTCCGGGCTCGTCGCCGACGAAGGGGACCTGTTCGTCCTTCGGCCCGACGACCTCCTCCGCAGCCCCTTCTTCACCCGTGATCCCGGCAAGGGAGAGTCGGGTCCGCAGCTGTCGGAGAACGCGAAGGTCATGCTGGCGAGCATCGACGCCGCTCGGGACCGCCCCCTGTGGCGCGTCCTCGTGGCGCTGTCCATCCGGCACGTCGGAGCGCCGACCGCGACCGACCTCGCGCGGGCGTTCGGTTCGCTGGACGCGATCGCCGGTGCCAGCGTCGAGGACCTCGCGGCCGTCGACGGGGTCGGGCCGGTGGTGGCGCACGCCGTGCACGAGTGGTTCGCGGAGGACTGGCACCGCGAGGTCGTCGAGAAGTGGCGCTCCGGTGGCGTGCGGCTGGCCGACGAGCCCATGGACGTCGGCCCGCAGCCGCTGTCCGGCATCACCGTGGTGATCACGGGGTCGCTGCCCGGCTTCACCCGCGAGGGGGCTGCCGAAGCGGCCGTGGCGCTCGGCGCGAAGGTCGCCGGCTCGGTGTCGAAGACCACGCAGGTGCTGGTCCAGGGCGACGACGGCGGCCGGACCAGCAGCAAGCGGGCGAAGGCGGAGAAGCTCGGCGTGCCGGTCGTGGGTCCGGACGGCTTCGCCGCACTGCTGGATGCCGGCCTGGAGGCCGCGCTGGAGCATCGACTCGAGGAGAACGCATGACCGCTTCGCTGCACGTCCTGCACACCGGCTACGTCGGCCCGGAGGAGGCCGGCGGCACCCGGGTCGGGTCGTCGGTGGTCTACGCGCGTGAGGGCGACGTCCATGTCGTGATCGACCCGGGCCTGGTCCGGTCGCGCGCGCAGATCCTCGACCCGCTTGCCGACCTGGGGGTCGACCCGGAGCAGATCACCGACGTCGTCTTCAGCCATCAGCACCTGGACCACACGCTGAACGCCGCCCTGTTCCCGGCGGCGCGCTTCCACGACTTCGCCGCGATCTACCAGGGCGACCTGTGGTCCGATGACGACGCCGAGGGGCGTCGGCTCGCCGAGTCGATCTCGCTCGTCCGGACCCCGGGGCACACCGTCGAGGACATCTCGACGCTCGTGCGCACGAGCGAGGGGCTGGTCGTCTGCACGCACGCGTGGTGGTTCGAGGGCGGCCCGGACGAGGACCCGTACGCACCCGACGCCGACGTCCTCGCCCGGTCGCGTGAGCGGATCCTCGCCCTCGAGCCCGTGCTGGTCGTGCCCGGGCACGGTGCGCCGTTCGTCCCCGCCGGCACCGTCTGACGATGCCGGCCGCGTTCCGCGGGCGGATCTGGCACTGGCGCGGCCCGGCGCCGCATCACTTCGTCACCTGCCCGGTGCAGGTGAGTGATGCCCTCGAGGCCGGCGTCTACGGCCAGAGCTACGGCTGGGGGGCGATCCCGGTCTCCGTGCGCATCGGCGAGGTCGGCTGGCAGACCTCGGTCTTCCCGAAGGACGGCCGCTACGTCGTCCCGATCAAGGCGGACGTGCGTCGTCGGCTCGGCGTCGACGTCTGTGACGAGGTCGCGCTCGTCCTGGGCCCGGCCGGTCGCGGCGCCGGTCCTAGGATCGACGCATGACCGCGATCACCCGCGGCGAGGTCGAGCATCTCGCCCGCCTGGCCCGCCTGCGCCTGTCCGACGACGAGCTCGACCACTACGCCGGCCAGCTCGACGTGATCCTGCAGTCCGTGGCCCGGGTCTCCGAGGTCGCGGCCGACGACATCCCGCCGATGTCGCACCCCATCCCCGTCGAGAACGTCTTCCGCGACGACGTCGCGCGTCCGGGGCTCGACCGTGCCGTGGTCGCCGCCGGGGCGCCGGCCTGGGAGGACGACCGATTCCGCGTTCCGCGGATCCTGGACGAGGAGTAGCCGTGGCCCCCATGGACGCCGACCTGGTTCGGCAGACCGCCGCCACCCTCGCCGACGCCGTCGCCAGCGGAGAGGTCTCCGCGCGCGAGGTCACCCAGGCCCACCTCGACCGCATCGACCTCGTCGACGATCGCGTGCACGCGTTCCTCGAGGTGCTCTCCGACGAGGCTCTCGCGGCCGCAGACGCGGTTGACGCCAAGCGCGCCGGGGGCGAGCCGCTCGGCCCGCTGGCCGGCGTTCCGCTGGCGCTCAAGGATGTTCTCGCGATGCGGGGCGTTCCCACGACGGCCGGTTCGCGCGTGCTCGAGGGATGGCGGCCGCCGTACGACGC
>JAFIHP010000086.1 GCA_017849335.1 Actinomycetales bacterium
ACGTTGAAGACCCGGTCCAGCCCTTCGTCGTTGACAACGTCGCGGACGCCAACGAGGTCGACGTTGTCGGCGGGGTCGCGGACCGTGAGGTCTCCCTGCGCAACGCGCAGGACCAGGTACTCGCGATCCTCGCCCTTGATGGTCCTGATCTCGACTGCTTCGATGACCGCTGCCCCGTGGTGCGGGTAGACCACCGTGTCTCCGACGTTGAACGTCATAGATCGCAAGCCCATTTCGCCGGCCCTCAAGACTATCACGGGTGGCCGGCGCTCCCCTCGGGTCGGGCAAGGAGGGCCTGGGCCCTTCGCTACTGTGTGCCCCGTGAAGCGCACCCACGTCGCCGCAGCCGCGGCCCTGGTCGTCCTCGCCGTCCCGACGCTCACCGCGTGCTTCAACGGCCCGGCCGCCACCACGACCGTCCAGGCCACCAAGGTGTCCGGGAACGGCGCGAAGGCCAATGTCGGGGCCCTGCACGTCGACGGGGCCGTGGTCGTCGTCGAGGACGCCGCCCCGAACGCCACCGTCACGATGCGCATCGCCAACATGGGCGCCGACGACACGCTCGTCGGCGCGACCGTCAACGGGGCGCCGGCGTACATCACCAACGGCGCCATCGCGATCCCGGCCAACAACGCCGTGTCGATCGGATACCAGTCCGACGTCTGGGTCAACGCCTACGGCCTGGACGTGCCGATGTCGAGCTACGTCCCGGTGACGCTCACGTTCGAGAAGGCCGGTCCGGTCGACCTGTCGCTGCTGACCGTGCCGCGGGCCGGCTACTACGCGGACGTCGCGCCGAACCCGCCGACCGACCCCTCTCCCGCTCCGTCGCCCGCCGCCAGCTGACCCCCTCCGCACCCGAGCGGACGTCCACCCCGAACGGGTGACGTCGCGCGGTCGCGCGGTACGGCCGCAGCGGTTACGGTTGCGCCGACCCAGGGGATGAGGCGCATGACCGACCACTACGACGTCATCGTGATCGGCAGCGGAGCCGGCGGCGGGACACTGGCCCACACGCTGGCGCCCACCGGCACGCGGGTCCTGATCCTCGAGCGCGGCGGGTTCCTTCCGCGCGAGCCCGAGAACTGGGATCCCACGGCCGTGTTCGTCGACGGCCGCTACCAGTCGGCCGACACCTGGTACGACGCGAACGGCCAGGCGATCGTCCCGCAGGTCCACTACTACGTCGGCGGCGCGACCAAGATGTACGGCGCCGCGCTCTACCGGCTGCGACCCACCGACTTCGGCGAGGTCCGGCACGTCGACGGGGTCTCCCCCGCGTGGCCCATCTCCTACGACGACCTCGAGCCGTACTACTCGCGGGCCGAGCAGCTCTTCCAGGTGCACGGTCGCCACGGCGAGGACCCGACCGAGGGCCACTGGAGCGCGCAGTACCCGTGGGAGCCGGTGTCGCACGAGCCCCGACTCGCCCAGATCGTGGAGGGCCTGCAGGCCGCCGGGTACCACCCGTTCCACGCGCCGTGCGGGATCCAGCTCGACGAAGCCGACCCCGTGCGCAGCCTGTGCATCCGCTGCATGTGGTGCGACGGCTACCCCTGCCTCGTCCACGCGAAGTCGGACGCCGAGACGCTGACCATCCGCCCGATCATGGACCTCCCGAACGTCGACCTGCTGACCGACGCCCTCGTGACCCGGCTGGAGACCGACGCCAGCGGACGGACCGTCACGAGCGTCGTGGTGCAGCGCGGCGGCGTCGAGGAGCGCTACTCCGCCGACATCGTCGTCCTGTCGGCCGGCGCCGCCAACACCGCGAAGATCCTGCTCGCGTCCGCCAACGAGGCGCACCCCGCCGGCCTGGCCAACGGGTCGGACCAGGTCGGCCGGAACTACATGTTCCACAACAGCCGCGCGGTGGTGGCGTTCAGCAAGGAGCCGAACCCGACGCGCTACCAGAAGACGTTGGCGATCAACGACTTCTACGGACCGACCGCGGACTACGCGTTCCCGATGGGCAACATCCAGATGGTCGGCAAGTCCCTCGCCCCGATGTACCGCGGCGAGAAGCCGCTGCTCACCAAGTTCGCTCCCGAGTGGACGCTGGACGAGGCCGCCTCGCACATCGTCGACTACTGGCTGACGACCGAGGACCTGCCGCTGCCCGAGAACCGCGTCACCCTGACCGGCTCGGGGGACATCCGGCTCGCCTACCGCATGACGAACCAGCCCGAGGCCGACCGGCTCTACCACGAGCTACGGAAGATCCTGAACCACACGGGCATGCCCGACCATCACGTCATGGAGAAGAACATCTACTCCTCCATGGACATCCCGGTGGCCGGCGTCGCCCACCAGTCCGGAACGGCCCGGTTCGGCCATGATCCCGCCACGTCCGTGCTCGACGTCGACTGCAAGGCGCACGAGCTCGACAACCTCTACGTCGTCGACACCAGCTTCTTCCCGAGCATCGGCGCGGTGAACCCCGCCCTCACCGCGATCGCGAACGCGATCCGGGTCGGCGAGCACCTCGCCGCCCGCCTGTCCTGACGGCCGCATGGCGCACCGGGTCGAGGTCGGGACGGTCTACGCGGCCGGCCTGTTCCAGGGCATCGCGCTCGTCACGTTCCCCGCGGCCGGCGGCATCCTCACCAGTCCGGACTACTACGGGCTCTCCGCCAGTCAGTACGGCGCGCTGTTCCTGCCGCAGGCCGTGCTGGCGGTCGCCGCGGCCGTCGCCGGTGCCGGTCTGGCGCGACGGCTGCCCACCCGGCTCCTGCTCCTCGGTGGGCTGGTCGCCAACGCGCTCGCGATGGCCTTGCTGCTGGCCAGCCAGCAGGCCGAGGGCGCATCGGCGGCCATGCCGATCCTGCTGACCGCGACCGCGTTGCTGGGTCTCGGCTTCGGGCTGACCGTGCCGGCCCTGAACACCTTCGCCGCCGCGTTCTTCCCCGCCCATGTCGACCGGGCCATCCTGGTCCTGAACGCGCTGCTCGGGCTGGGCACCGCCCTGGCACCGGCCCTGGTCGCCGTGTTCACCGCGATCGGCGCCTGGTGGGGACTGCCCCTGACGACGCTCGTCGCCCTCGCCGCCACGACCGTCCTGGTCGCCGTGCTCCCGCTGCGCACGACGCTGACACGGCCCACCGGAGCCGGAGCACGGACGGGGATCCCGGCCCGGTTCTGGCTGTTCGCGGCCGCCGCCCTGGTCTACGGGATCGTCGAGACGCTGAACGGCAACTGGGCGACGATCTACGTCGGCACCGACCTGGGCGCCTCCGCGACCGTCGCCTCGCTCGCGCTGACCGCGTTCTGGGGCATGGTGACGGTCGGCCGGCTCCTGTTCGCGGGTGTCGAACGGTGGGTTCCGGACCGCACCGCGTACCGCCTGCTGCCGTTCCTGATCGCCGCTGCCCTGCTGTGGCTGTCGCGGCTGACGTCGGGGCAGGGGGCGGTCGCGGTCGTCGCGTTCGGGCTCGCCGGGCTCGGATGCTCGGCGATGCTGCCGCTGACGATCAGCTTCGGACAGGCCGAGCTCACGGCGATCGGCGCGTCCGTCGCCGGCGGCGTGATCGCCGCCTACCAGGTCGGCTACGGCATCGCGGCGTACGCGGTCGGGCCGGCCGTGAGCGCAGGCGCCACACTGTCCGCGGTCCTGCTGGTCGGGACCGTGGTCGCACTGGGACTGGCCGCCTTGTCCTCCGGCGTGGTGGCGGGACGAAAGGTGGAAGAGCATGGCAACGGCTGAGCACGATCGGCTCGAGGAGGCCCGCACGGGTGCCGCGGCCTGGCGCCGGTGGGGCACGTACCTCAGCGAGCGGGCCTGGGGCACGGTCCGCGAGGACTACAGCGCCGACGGGGACGCGTGGGCGTACTTCCCGTTCGAGCACGCCCGCAGCCGCGCGTACCGGTGGAACGAGGACGGACTCGCCGGCTGGTGCGACGAGCAGCAGACCGTGTGCCTGGGACTGGCCCTGTGGAACGGCACGGACCCGATACTCAAGGAGCGGCCGTACGGCCTGACGAACGCGCAGGGCAACCACGGCGAGGACGTCAAGGACTACTGGTTCTACACCGACAACCTGCCGACGCACGCGTACGCGTCCATGACGTACAAGTACCCACAGGCGGAGTTCCCCTACGACGATCTGCTGCGCACGAACCAGAACCGCGGTCAGGATCTCGGCGAGTACGAGCTGTTCGACGCGCTCGAACCGCAGTGGCGCGAGAATCGCTACTTCGACGTCACGGTCGAGTACGCGAAGCCGACCCCTGAGGAGGTCGTCTGCCGCATCACGGTCGCCAACCGCGGCCCGGACGCCGCCCCGATCACGGTCCTCCCGCACCTGTGGTACCGCAACACCTGGACCTGGCACGACGGGCAGGAGCCGGCGCCCACCATCCGGGGGCTCGGCGGCGGCGCGGCGGCGACGAGCCACCCGCTGCTCGGAGACCGCTGGCTGTACGTCACGTCCTCGGTCGACACGGCGCCCGAGCTCGTCTTCTGCGAGAACGAGACCAACAACGTCCTGCTGTTCGGCTCGCCCAACGCGTCGGCGACCACCAAGGACGGCATCGACGCCTACGTCGTGCACGGCGACGAGAGCGCCGTGAGCCGCGAGCAGGGCTCGAAGGCCGCCGCGGTCGTCCGGGCGGACGTCCCGGCGGGCGGGGCGATCACCGTGACGGTGCGGTTCGCCACCGCCGCACTCGCCGAGCCGTTCGACGACGCGGACGATGTGCTCGCAGCGCGGCGCGCGGAGTCGGACGCGTTCTACGCCAGCGTCGCGGCCCCGGATCTCAGTGCCGACGAGCGGCTCGTCCAGCGGCAGGCGCTCGCCGGACTCCTGTGGTGCAAGCAGTTCTACCACTACACCGTCGGTCGCTGGCTGCACGGAGACCCGGGCCAGCCGACCCCTCCGCCGCAGCGCCTGACCGGGCGCAACCACGACTGGCAGCACTTCGCCTTCGCGGACGTCATCCTCATGCCGGACGCGTGGGAGTACCCGTGGTTCGCCGCATGGGACCTCGGCTTCCACTGCGTGACGATGGCCCTGATCGACCCGGACTTCGCCAAGACCCAGGTGCTGTCGCTGCTGTCGTCGACGACCCAGCATCCGCACGGGCAGATCCCCGCGTACGAATGGTCGTTCGGGGACACGAACCCGCCGGTCGAGGCGTGGGCGGCGTGGCAGGTGTACCAGCTCGACCGACGCGCGACCGGGGTCGGCGACTTCGACTTCCTCGCATCCGCCTACCGGTCGATCAGCCTGTCCGTCATGTGGTGGCTGAACCAGAAGGACGCCGACGACCGGGGCGTGTTCGGCGGGGGCTTCCTCGGCATGGACAACATCGGCGTCTTCGACCGCGACGAGCCACTGCCGACGGGCGGCACCCTCGACCAGGTCGACGGCACGGCGTGGATGGCCGCGATCGTCCTGCACCTCACCGAGATCACGATCGAGCTGTCGCACCACGACCCGAGCTACCTGCGCATGTTCGGCCGATGGGTCTGGGATGCCTGGCTCATCGCGGCCGCGCTCGAGGTCGGTGCCGGGAAGGTCAGCTTCTGGAACGAGGAGACCGGCTTCTACCACGACGTCATCGAGCAGCCCGACGGCACTGCGACGTCGCTCGAGGTGTTCTCGATGCAGTCCGTCGTCCCGCTGTTCGCGGGGATCGCGATCCCCGCCACCTCCGTGACGGCGCTGGAGGAGATCAACGCCGAGATCCGCCGCCTGCGGGCCGCGTACGAGATGCCGGCCTCCAGCACGCCGCTGCGCCTGGCCGGCGGCGACGGCTCGCACGTCATGATCGGCGTCGTCGGGCACGAGCGGTTCGAACGCATGCTGACGCGCCTGCTGGACCCCGAGCAGTTCCTGTCGCCGTACGGGCTGCGCTCCCTGTCCCGCCTCCACCGCGACCACCCCTACGTGTACACCGTCGACGGCCGCGACTACCGGGTGACGTACGCGCCGGCCGAGTCGTTCGGCCGGATGTTCGGCGGGAACTCCAACTGGCGCGGCCCGATCTGGCTGCCGATGAACCTGCTGTTCGTCCAGGCCGTCAACGCGTAC
>JAFIHP010000087.1 GCA_017849335.1 Actinomycetales bacterium
CTCCTGGAAGCAGATCACCTGGGCACCTTGGGCTGCTGCCTGTCGCGCGTACTCCTCGTGCGCGACGATCATCGACTCCTTGTCACCGGTCCAGGCGGTCTGCACCAGTGCGGCGCGCACAACGGTCATCCTGCGGTCTCCTCGGCTCTCGACGGTGGGCCGAGGATATGTGATCCTGAGGCGCGAACACTTCAGTTTCTGTTACAACTTCGTTTCGACAATGGCGGATGTGCGGGATCGAGGAGCCGGAGAGCGCGGTGGACCGGTGACACTGACGGCCGTGCCCGGCGACGCTCCCGCCTCGATCGTCGCGGCCGCCGTCGAGGAGCGCACGCCCAAGGGGATCGCTGCGGCCGTCCACCGGCTGATCCGGGCCGGCCGGCTGACGACGGGGGACCGACTGCCGACCGTGCGCGACCTGGCACGTGACCTGGGGGTCAGTCCGGCGACGGTCAGCGAGGCGTGGCAGGCGCTGGCGGCGGTCGGCGCGATCCAGGCCCGCGGACGCGCCGGCACGTTCGTACGCGACACGGGGGAGCCGAGCCGGCCGGCCCGCTACCTGGGGATCGGCGGCGATCCGCTCGCGCACGGCTCCAACCTGTCGACCGGCACGCCGGACCCGGAGCTCCTGCCGCCGCTACGCGAGGCCGTAGAGCGCGTGGTGGCGAGGTCGACCGCATGGACGAGCAGCTACCTGGACGACCCGGTGCTGCCGGAGCTGGAGTCGGTCCTGCGGGCCGGCTGGCCGTTCCCGCCCGCTCGACTCACGGTCGTCGACGGCGCCTTGGACGCGATGTCGCGCATCGTCGACCTGCTCGTGCGGTTCGGCGACCGCGTCGCGATGGAGAACCCCGGGTTCCCGCCGCTGATCGACCTGCTCGAGCGGTCCGGCGCGGAGATCGTGGGGCTGGAGCTGGACGAGCAGGGCGTCACGGTGGCATCGATGCGCCGCGCCCTGGAGGTCGACCCGGTCCTGGTGTTCGTGCAGCCCCGGGCGCAGAACCCGACGGGGATCAGCACCAGCCGCGCTCGCTGCGCGGAGCTGGCACGGGTCCTCGCCGACGGCCGTGCGGTGGTCGTCGAGGACGACCACTCCGGAGACATCGCGACGGGAGAGGACGTCAGCGTCGGGCGGTTCCTGCCTGATCGCACGGTGCACATCCGCAGCTACTCCAAGTCGCACGGCCCGGACCTGCGGATCGCCGCCGTCGGCGGCTCGGCGGACGTGATCGATCCGCTCGTGGCCCGTCGCATGCTGGGTCCGGGCTGGACCAGCCGGCTGCTGCAGGCCGTGCTCCTGGACCTGCTGACCGACCCTGCGGCGATCGCGGCGGTGTCTCGCGCCCGGACCGCCTACGCCATGCGTTCGCTCGCGCTACGAGCCGGCCTTGCCGGTCACGGCGTCGCGAGCACGACGGGGGACGGGATCAACGCCTGGGTGGAGGTCGCCGACGAGCGGTCGGCGTTGACCCGGCTCGCCGCAGCGGGCGTGCGCGTGTCCCCCGGGGCGCCGTTCATGGTCTCGCCCAGCGGCAGCAGTCACGTCCGCGTCACGACCGGACAGCTGGACGAGCACGACACCGACCTGCTGCAGCACGTGATCTCGTCGTTGGCCGCGGCAGCGCGGGCCGAGCCGACCCTGCGCGGGGTCTAGCCGACCCGCGCCCGGGAGGCTGGGACGGCCCTGTGCACGGTTTCGATCGTCACGATTGCGTTTCGGCGGTGTTTCCTTCGGTCCGATCCTTGTTCGTCGCCGGTTTCCGTGGTTTCATGCCACGTCGGCGACGCGCCCGTCTCGCGGGTCGCAGACTGGGGTCCCGCGAGGAGGGGGTGTCGTGACTGCAGCCGTCGTGGCCGACGGGCCGACGGGCCAGGGAGCCGGCGTCGGGCCGGGCACCGACGGGGAGGTCGTGAACCCGGCGGACGGCTCGGTCGTCGCCCGGGTGCCCTGGTCCACGCCGGCCGACGTCAACGACGCGGTGGCCGCGGCGAGCACCGCGTTCCTCGAGTGGTCCCGGGCGACGCCGGGGGAGCGCTCGGCGGCGCTGCAGCGCCTGGCCGGCCGGATGTCCGCCCGGGCCGAGGAGTACGCCCGGGTCGAGACCCGGCAGTGCGGGAAGCCGATCCGTCTGTCCACCGAGTTCGACGTGCCCGGCTCGATCGACAACGTGGCGTTCTTCGCGGGCGCGGCGCGGCACCTGGAAGGCGCGGCGTCAGCGGAGTGGGACGGCGTCCACACGTCGATCATCCGCCGCGAGCCGATCGGCGTGGTGGGGTCGATCGCGCCGTGGAACTACCCGCTGCAGATGGCCGTCTGGAAGGCGCTTCCCGCGATTGCCGCGGGCAACACCATCGTGCTGAAGCCGGCGGAGATCACGCCACTGACCGCGATGATGCTCGTCGAGGACGCACGCGCCGCCGGCATTCCGGACGGCGTGGTCAGCGTCGTCGTCGGAGCGGGCCCGGTGGTCGGCGAGGCCCTCGTCAGCCATCGCGACGTCCGCATGGTGTCGTTCACGGGCTCGACCCCGGTGGGCCGCCGCGTGATGGAGCTCGCGACCGCGGGCATCAAGCGCGTGCACCTGGAGCTGGGCGGCAAGGCCCCGTTCGTCGTCTTCGACGACGCCGACCTCGAAGCGGCCGTGCACGGAGCCGTCGCCGGCTCGCTCATCAACTCCGGCCAGGACTGCACGGCGGCGACGCGGGCGTACGTCCAGCGTCCGCTGTACGACGCGTTCGTCGCCGGGGTCGCCGACCTGTTCGGAGCGGTCCGACTGGGCGATCCGATGGATCCGGCCACCGACATGGGCCCGCTGGTCTAGGTGCGCC
>JAFIHP010000088.1 GCA_017849335.1 Actinomycetales bacterium
CGTGGCGGCGATCGCCGCGGCGACCGGTGCCTCCACCGAGCAGGTCACCGCGACGCTCGCCGACGCGGGCGGCGCGGGCGATCTCGCCACGGTCGCGCTCCTGGCGGGTGTCGGTATCGATGACGCGACCGCGCGCCTGGACCGCGCGGGAGGCGACATCCTCGCCGCCGCGATACTGGATCCGTGACCGACTCTCTCCCGACTCTCGACGTGTCCGCGACGGTGCTCCGGCTCGAGGGCGACGCGGTGCTGCTCGACGTCCGCGAGCCCGGCGAGTGGGACGCGGGCCACGCACCCGCCGCGCGGCACCTGCCGGTCGGGTCGGTGGTCGCCGGCCTGGCGACCATCCCGCGCGACGCGGCCGTGCTGGTCATCTGCCGGTCCGGGCACCGATCCGCGATGGTCACCGAGTACCTGTGCGCCAACGGGTTCGACGCATGGAACGTGGACGGCGGGATGCACGCCTGGGCCGCTGCGGGCCAACCGGTGGTGCAGGACGACGGCACGTCGGGGTTCGTCGCCTGACCGAACGCGTCAGCGGACCGGGATCGCCATCCCGACGCTTCCGGGCGCCGTTTCCACGAAGCCGTGACGCTCGTACAACCGACGCCCGGGCGGGTCGGCGAGCAGGGTGATCCACGCTCCGGGCGGAGCGTCGGACCGGATCCGGTCGACGAGCCACCCGAGCACGGCGTCGCCGATACCGCGCCGCTGGTGCGACGGCAGCACCGCCATATCGACGATGTGGAAGTACCAGCCGCCGTCGCCCAGCACCCGGCCCATGCCGACGGTCTCGCCGGTCGCGTCGTCGACGACGTGGCACGCGGCCCACGCCCCGACGACGCCGGCCTCGGCCTGATCGCGACGCTTCGGCGTCAGCCCGCTGTCGGCGCGCAGTCGGAGGTAGTCGTCGACCGACGGAGGGCCATCTACCAGGGTGTATCCGTCAGGCATGGACGCAGGCTACGACGCGGCGGTGACGGTCCAGCCGTTGTCGTAGTGCAGGGTGCGGGTGCAGACCGAGCCGCCCGTGCCGCCGTCGGCCCATTCGGCCCACGAGGAGGTCCAGCCGCCGCTCTTCACGCCGCCCCAGTTCAGTGCCGCGTCGTCGACGGCGGTGCAGCCGCCGGCGGGCGCCCCGACCTGCTGGATCACGTCCGGGATCGGCGTGCCCTCGTCGGCGGGGTGCGCGCCGCCGTAGGAGATGGCGAAGTACAGGTCGGCGTAGTACTGCTGCAGGATCGAGAGCGTCGAGCCGGGGCGCAAAGTGTTCCCCGCTCCGTCCGTTCCCCGCAGGGTCGTCGTGAGAACCGCCGAGTCGTCGTACGTCGAGACGTACCAGTCCTGCGGGGTCGAGCCGCAGAACTCGTCACAGCTGTCGCTGTCGCCGTCGTTCGTCATGGACACGTAGTCGAGGAATCCGGAGTCGGCACCCGGTGCCTGGTAGTCCGTGTTGTTCAGGTTCCAGAAGTAGTGGTACTCGCCGGCGTCGTTGTAGTAGCTCTGGCAGCCCGGTCCGAAGTTGAACACGAGGGTGTCCCCCGGCGTTCCGTAGACCGTGATCGGCCCGGTGCAGTCGTAGGTGTACGTGTTGGTGGCGGCGTGTGCGGGCGACGCAGCGAGGACGAGGCCGACCGCGACCGTGCAGACGCCAGCGCCAGTCAGAATGTGCTTTCGCATGATGCTCCTTCTTCATGGGCCGCCACCCCGGCGCCGTTTGGGTTGTCGTTGGATCGCGCACGCTAGGGGGCCTCCCGCACGCCGCGCTGACTGCTTCATCACAGGATCCGCACGACGGCATCTATCCTCCCGAGCGTGACCCAGCCGGATCTCCCGCGCCGGCGGACCCGCTGGCTTCGCACGGCAGACGTCGTCGACGTGCTGGTGTACGTCGTCGTCCTGAACCTTGCGGCGCAGCTGGTGCCCGTGGTGATCTCCGAGTCGTTCGCGATGTCGTTGGTGACCGCGGTCGTCCTGAAGATCGTGCTGGAGGTCGTCGTCGCGGTGAAGGCGCGGGTGAAGGCGCAGATGAAGGCCGCTCGGCGCCCCGTGGGCAAGGTCGTGTTCGCCCTGTTGCTGTGGGTGGTCCTCGTCGGCAGCAAGTTCGTCGTGCTGAAGATCGAAGCGCTCGTGTTCGGCGCCTACGTCAGCCTGGGCGGCTTCTTCAGCGTCACCGCACTGATCGTCGTCATGCTTCTCGCCCGGGGACTGGTCCGGAAGGCCCTCGGCGAACCCGACCCGCTGACCTGACCGGAACCTGTCGGTCGCTGCGGGATACCGTGCTGGTCATGTCCGACTCGCGGTTCATCCGGTTCCTGCGGTACTTCCTCGGACCGGCCGACCACTCGGAGTTCGGGCCGGACCATGACACCCACCGTGACTTCACGTGCCCGCACTGCGGCGAGCCCTTCAGCACGCACCAGGTGATCCGTGAGGAGGGCCGCGCGTTCACGATGTGCCCGACTCGGACGACGGAGGCGTGACCGGCGCCGCGGCATCGTGGTGGCCGTGGCCGACGAGCTTCAGTCCCACGACGGACAGCACCAGCACGCCGATCAGGGCGAGGCGCACCAGGGACGCCGGCTCGCTGCCGGTGGCCATCGCATAGCCGACGGTCAGCGCCGCACCGATTCCTACCCAGACCGCGTATGCGGTCCCGGTCGGGATCTCACGGACAGCCAGGCCGAGTCCGGCCATGCTCAGGGCGAGGCCGACGACGAACACGACGGTCGGAACAGGACGCGAGAACCCCTGCGACGCTCCGAGTGCAGTGGCCCAGACGGCTTCGAGGATGCCGGACACGATGAGGACGATCCACGCGAGCATGACGGCCTTTCGGCAAGTCTTGTCGCGCTCCGGGTACTTGACCATCGTCCGGGAGCCCGCAGCGGGCTCTGCCGCCAGGGTGTCACGTCCGATCGTGCCGGACAAGTTCGCCAGCGCGTCAGCCCGGCACAATCACCTCATGATCAGCGAGCTCTTTACGGTCCGGACGGGTTCGCGGCTGGCGACCGACGTCACGGACCTCGTCCTGCAGTTCTGCCGTCCGCTCGGTGACGGACTGTGCAACGTGTTCGTCCCGCACGCCACCGCCGGAGTCGCCCTGTTCGAGATCGGAAGCGGAACCGAGGCCGACCTCGAGCTCGTCCTCGAGGGACTGCTCCCGCGCGACGCCGCCTACCGGCACCGCCACGGGTCCCCCGGCCATGGGCGAGACCACGTGCTTCCGGCGTTCGTCGCGCCCAGTCTGGTGCTGCCGGTGCTCGGCGGACAGCCCGCGCTCGGGACCTGGCAGAGCGTCGTCCTCGTCGACTCCAACGGCGACAATCCGGTGCGGCAGCTACGACTTTCGTTCGTGGCGGGGTAGCTGCAACAACCGGCCATGCGGCGCCGCACGGGCTGGGAGCGAGTGCTCGCTGCACTCGCAGCGAGAAATGACAACGCATACTGGCAGGCATGAAGGTCGTCGCGTTCGTCGCCGCTGGCGCCGTCGCGGTGCTCGCCGGCTGCACGTCCGCCGGCACGGCACCGGCTCGGTCGAGCGCGGAGCCGACCGTCGCGCCCGGACCGATCAGCACGCCGACGTCCTCCGCGCCGGCCACGTTCCTCGCCTCCCGCACCGAGACCGGAGGGATGTGCCCGAACGGCGAGTGCGAGTCGACGTTCGCGGTGTCGAGTGACGGGGCGTGGTACCTCGTGTCGAGCACGACGAACCGTTCGGGCCGGCTCGCGCCCGCGACCGTCGCCAGCTTGACCTCCGCGGTGACGTCGACGTCGATCCTCTCGGCGCCAGCGTTCACAGGCACGTGCCCGATCGCGTACGACGGCAGCGAGGTCATCTACTCGTGGCGCGATGGTTCGGGAACGACGCAGACGGTCTCGGCCTGCGACAAGGCGGTCTCCGACGACGATCCGCTCGTCGTCGCGCTGGCGCAGGCCCAGGCCGAGGCCGGCACGGGATCGACGGCGGCGCCGACGGACGACATGGCCGCACTCGGAAGGCGCACTGTCGCGATCGCCCAGACGGTGGTCGGCATGACGGAGGCCGATGCGGCGGGAACGCTCGCGAGCGTCTCGTCCGTGCCGATCACGACGCGCGTGGTCTCGCGGGACGGGGTCGCACTGCCCGTCACCGAGGACTACTCGCCGACCCGGGTCAACCTGACCCTCGTCGACGGTCGCGTGACCGCGGTCAGCGTCGGCTGAGCGCTCCGTCCGGCACCGCCTGGGAGCAGTACGGTCAGCGCATGACGAAGAGCGGCTCGCCGGACCGTGTCGGCGACCTGCCGCCGATCGGCCGGCCGGCCATCCGAGCGCTCATCGCGCAGGACGTGACGACACTGGAGCAGGTGAGCGCGCTCCGCCGCGCGGACCTGCTGGCGCTGCACGGAGTTGGGCCGAAGGCGGTCCGAATGCTCGAGGCGGCTCTGGCTGAGCGCGGCCTTCACCTCGCGGACTGACGGACGACGCCCCGCGGGCACGGGACCTCGGACCCTGGCGCGTCACGTCCGGGAGGCGTGGACTGGCGTCCGAGGCGGTCACTATGGGCTATCAGGTGTTCGGGCTCCCCGGTCCGGTCTGGACGATGGCGCTGTGGGCGTCGGTCAGCGCCGCGGTCGGTGCGGGCCGTCTCGGTTCGGGGACGCCTCGGGCGTCCTGGTGGCTGGCCGCCATCGCCACCGACCTGCTCGTCGTCGCCGTGCTGCTCGTCCTGCGCCGGGCCACCCCGACGTGGGTGCTCGCGGTGATGACGGGGGTGGAGATCGTCGTCTCGGCGGCGATCATCGCCGTCACGCTCCTGCCCACGGTCGTCACGACCACCTCGACGACGATGGTGGTCGCGGTGCTGTACGTCGGCCTGTGGTGGCCAGGGAGGGCGGCCTGGGTGTGCGCCGCCGGCAGCTCGATCGCGCTGCTGTTCGCCTACGTCGTCAGCCCCACCGTCACGGACGAGGTCGCCGTGTGGGCGACCATGACCGCCATCCTCGTCGCGCTCGCGGGCGGGCTGTCGATCGTGGTGCGACGGGGTGCCGCGCTCGCCAGCCGAGATCCGTTGACCGGGCTGCTCAACCGGGCGGGCATCGAGGAGTACCTCCGGGTCCATCCGCGGGCCGGTCGTGCGGTGCTGCCGCGCACCGTCGTCGTGATCGACGTCGACGACTTCAAGCGCCTCAACGACACGCAGGGCCATGCCGCGGGAGACGACGCACTGCGCCGGCTCGCCGACGCCTGGCGGGCGGAGCTGCGGCCGGACGACGTCGCCGCGCGGCTCGGCGGGGACGAGTTCGTCCTGATGCTGCCCCGAACCTCGGCCGACGGCGCCCTCGACCTGGTCGGACGGCTTCGGGACCGGTGCGACCTCGCGTGGTCCGCCGGCGCCACGGACTGGCCGGCGGATGAGGAGTTCAGCGACGCCCTGCGCCGGGCGGACCGGCTGATGTACGCCGACAAGTACCGCCGCCGGGGGACCGGCCCCGAACGTTGACGGCATCTCCCGGCGTTCCGTAGATTCCCCAATGCGGATTTTCAGTCCGCAGTACGGAACGCGAAGCGGGAGGACGGTCATGTCGACGCCAGCACCCGAGGCGGCGGAACAGCTCGGTCGAGACGGCGTCGTCATCGTGACGGGTGTCCTCGAACCCGCTGCGATCGAGCGCGGGTGTGCGCTCCTGGACGAGATTTACGCGCGTCCGCGCGACCTTGCCCTCGAGGCACCGGGGTACAGCGTCGACTCGGGCGCTGCCGGTGAGCCGATCCTGGCGCTGCCCGACGGCACGCGGTTCGTCACGAACCTGGTCAGCAAGGACGCGTTCTTCGCCGACCTGATCGACGACCCCACTGTGCTGGGACTTGTGCGATCACTGATCCCCGACCCCGTCCTCAGCTCCCTCAACAGCCTCGAGCCCGTCCTCGGCTCCGGCCACCAGACGCTCCACCGGGACGAAGGCCCGGTCGGGCCGGAGGGCGTCGTCACGGTCAACACGCTGTGGCTCTTCGACGACGTGGACGCGGACAACGGAGCGACACGGTACGTGCCGGGCACCCAGGAGACGGACGAGCTCGCCGAGCCGGACGATCCGCGCGTGCAGTACGTCACCGCACCCGCGGGATCCGTCGTCGTGATGAATGCCCACACGCTCCACGGGGCGAGCGTCAACCTCGACGGGCGTCGGCGTCGGATCGTCCACGTCTACTTCACCCGGCGGGGTCGCCGGACCCAGACGGACTGGGCGACGTACGTGCCCTCGTCGGTGAGAGATGCTCTCGGACCCGACCGGCGGGCCCTCCTGGGGCTGTGACCGCGGCCTAGGTCGACGTCCCGGCCGCCTCGGCGGCGATGCGGTCGAACTGCGCACCCATGGCGGCGGCCAGGGCCTGTGCGCCGGACAGTGGACGGACCATGACGACGAAGTCGTCGATGAACCCCCGCTCGTCCAGATGGAGGATGTCGCACCCGTTGACGACCTTGCCGCCCACCGTGGCCTCGAACACCAGGACGTGATCGCGTCCGTCCGTGCTGCTGATCGTGCGGACGTACCGGAAGTCCTCGAAGACCCGCAGGACGCCGCGCAGGATGGCGGCCGTGATCGGCTTGCCGACGTACGGGGCGAAGGCGACGGGGCTGGTGAAGACGACCTCGTCGGCCAGCAGCGCCTCGATGGCTGACGCGTCGCGGGCGAGGACGGCGTCCTGGAACTCCTGCATGAGGCCTCCTCCGAGGGCACGTGGCCCCGGACACTACGCCGACGGTCGTCCCCGGGGTGGCCGGATGCGGGACCGCGGATGCATGATGGTCGGGTGACCGTCTTCGATCGACGTCCCCGACTGCGCTGGACCGTGCCGCTCGCGGCAGGGGCGGTGGTCGCGGCGGTCGTCGTGGGCGCAGGTGCCGCGACCGCGGACTCGGGCCTGCCCGAGCGCACCCCGGCGGAGCTTCTGGTCGCGGTCCAGCAGCCCACGGCACACGCCCTGTCGGGCACCGTGTCGGCCACGGCGGACCTGGGCCTGCCGGACCTCTCGCTCCTCACGGGCGCGTCGGCCTCCGGGCCGGCCGCGATGCTGAGCGGTACGCACACGCTGCGCGTCTGGACGGACGGTGACGCGCGCTCCCGTGTCGACCTGCTGGGCTCGTCCGACGAGTTCGACCTGATCCGGAACGGGCAGGACCTGTGGGCGTGGTCGAGCGGCGACGCCGAGGCCACGCACGTGACGCTGCCGGCCGACGACGCGCCGTCGCCGTCGGACGTCCCCGTTCCGGACGGCATGCCGTCGACGCCGCAGGAGGCCGCCGACCTCGTTCTCTCGGCGCTCGATCCGACGACCGCGGTGACGACGACCGGCGCGAGCACGGTCGCCGGCCGCCCGGTCTACGAGCTGGTGCTGACGCCCAAGCAGGACGGCACGCGGATCGCACGCGTCGTGATCGCGGTCGATGCGGAGACGAGCGTGCCGCTTCAGGTGCGCGTCTTCTCGACCACGAGCGGCGATCCGGCGATTGACGTGGGCTTCACGTCCGTCGACTTCGCCACGCCGGACGCGTCCGTCTTCGCGTTCACTCCGCCGCCGGGGGCGACCGTCACCGAGCGCGACGCGACGTCGTTCCGCGACGGGTTCCGGGCGAAGGGGTCGGCCGGTCTCTCCGAGCCGACCGTGGTGGGCACCGGATGGACGTCGGTGGCTGTCCTGCCCGTCGGCGACCTCGGTGCGGGCGACGGCGGCGCGACGGCCAGCGGCTCGGACCAGCTGACCGCGATGATGCAGCTCCTGCCGCGGGTGTCGGGTCCGTGGGGGACCGGACGACTGCTCGACGGTGCGCTCATGAGCGCGATCCTCACCGACGACGGCCGGATCGCCGTTGGCGCCGTGACCCCGAAGGTGCTGGAAGCCGCGCTGGCCACGACGTGACCGACCTCGCCGTCGCGACCTCCGGCCTGGTCAAGCGGTTCGGCGGCCACGCGGCTGTCGACGGGATCGACCTAGCGGTCCCGACGGGTTCGGTGTTCGGCTTCCTCGGGCCGAACGGCTCGGGCAAGACCACCACGATCCGCATGCTGCTCGGCCTCGTCCGCCCCAGCGCGGGGGAGATCACGGTGCTGGGCGAGCCGGTTCCTGGGCGGACGACCGCGGTCCTGCCGCGAGTGGGGTCGCTGGTCGAAGGGCCGGCGTTCCATCCGTACCTGTCCGGTCGGGCCAACCTCGTCCGCCTCGACGCCGCGGACGGCTGGGCCGACCCGCGGACGTCGAGGGCACGCATCGATGCCGCGCTCGAGCGGGTCGGTCTGACGGCGTCCGCTCGCAAGCGCTACCGCGCCTACTCGCTCGGCATGCCATCCCCACCGGCGCGCCGCTTGACAGCCCCGACGCGACCGGCGA
>JAFIHP010000089.1 GCA_017849335.1 Actinomycetales bacterium
CGCCGCCGGCGGTGCTGACACAGCCCCCGGCCCCCCCACCCCCCCCCCCGCCGCCGTGGTTCCCGCCACCTCCGCCTCCACCCCCGCCCGAGCCCGAGCAGGTGGAACCCTCAGTTCCGTCCGAACCGTCCCCACCGCTTTGCGCCCCAGCGATCCCGGCCCGGCCCGGATTGCCGCCGCCCTGCCCGGTCTGCCCGTCCGAACCGTCCCACGAGTTCGCGGTACCGCCGGAGCCGCCGAATCGAGACGAACTCGACGACACGCCGCCCCCGCCACCACCGTCAGCCGCGACCACGGAGCGAACCCACAGCGGCCCGCCTACGAGGACCTCGGTCGCGCCACCACCTCCGCCGCCGTCCTCAGCCGACTCGCTACCGGCTCCGCCGGAGCCGCCGCCGTTCCAGCCGCCGGCCGACACGGACCCATCTCCTCCGACGAGTATCTGGAGCGACTCGCCGGGGGTCACGTCCAGCGTCGTCGTGACGAGCGCACCGGAGGACCAGCCCGCCATTCCTCCACCGGCCGATCCCCGCCCCGCAGCGGCCGCGACGACGACCGACTGCACGTATGCCGGGACCGTCCAGGTCTGCGACGACCCGGTATAGCCGAACTGGGTGTAGTCGTCAGGAACCTCTGCCCCTGCGTCTGGCGCGAGCGACAGCACTGACGAAACGAGAGCGAGGACTTCGGCGACGCCGGCGACTCTCCTGGCCACGGTCACGGGCTGACGGTGCCGACCCCGCACGTCAGGTCCCCCACGACGCGCGGCCGCCCCGGGTTCGGCGTACGCGTCACTACAGCAGGACGCCTTCGTGCTCCAGCAGGGCGATCTTCGTCTCGAGGCCGTAGCCGTACCCGCCCAGGCCGTCGGCCGCGACGATGCGATGGCACGGCACGAACGGGGCCACGAGGTTCTGGGCGCAGACGGTTCCGGCTGCGCGTGCGGCACCCGGGATCCCGGCGCGGGCCGCCAGCCCGGCGTACGTGTCCACGCTGCCGGCGCGGATATCCCGCATCGCCCGCCAGGCCCGCTGCTGGAACGGCCCTCCCGGCTGCGTCACCGACACGTCGTCGAGGGCGTCGAGGTCGCCGTCGGCGTACCGCTGGAGCACGTCGCGGACGAACGGGACGACCGTGCGAGGGCGGATCTCCGCATGGCTGCCGAGCCGGTCACCGGCCTCGTCGAGGGCTCGGAACGTCGACAGGACCACGGCCCCGTAGTCAGCCGGCCCGAGGTCGCCCGCGGCATGCGGGTCGACGACCACGACGAGCGGCCCGGCGGGCGTCGGATAGGAGGCCGCGAGCAGCGCACCTCCCGGGTGGGACATGGCTACCGGATCATCAGCATGTCGGCGACGGCGAAGGCGAGCTCGAGGCTCTGCTCCCGGTTCAGCCGCGGGTCGCAGGCCGTCTCGTAGCGATCACCCAGGTTGCCCTCGAGAACACCACCGGTGCCGCCCACGCACTCGGTCACGTCGTCGCCGGTCAGCTCGATGTGCAGGCCGCCGGGGATGGTCCCCAACTGTCGATGCACCTCGAAGAATCCTTCGACCTCGGCCACGACGTCGTCGAAGAGTCGGGTCTTGTGGCCGGATGGCGCCTCGCGCGTGTTGCCGTGCATCGGATCGCAGACCCAGACCACGGGCACGCCGCTCGCATCGACCTTCTGCACGATGCTGGGCAGCGAGTCGGCGACCTTCTGCGCCCCCATGCGGGTGATCAGCGTGAGCCGACCCGGGACCCGAGCGGGATTGAGGATCTCGCAGAGCTCCACGACGTCGTCCGGCGCTGCGGTGGGCCCGATCTTGACACCGATCGGGTTGCGGATCGTGGAGGCGAAGTGCACGTGGGCGCCGTCCAGCTGTCGCGTGCGCTCCCCGATCCACAGGAAGTGCCCGCTGACGTCGTACGGGAGTCCGGTGCGCGAGTCGATGCGTGTCATCGCGCGCTCGTAGTCGATCGACAGTGCCTCGTGCGCCGCGAAGAACTCCACCCGCTGCAGCTCCTCGGGGTCAGCTCCTATCGCCCGCATGAACGACAGCGCACGGTCGATGTCGCGCGCCATGGCCTCGTACCGCTGGCCCGCAGCCGAGTCGCGGACGAAGTCGGTGTTCCACGCGTGCACCTGGCGGAGGTCCGCGTACCCGCCCTGCGTGAACGCGCGGACGAGGTTGAGCGCAGCGCTCGACGCGTTGTAGGTCCGCACCAGCCGCTGCGGGTCCGGTACCCGGCCGGCCGCCTCGAACGGCAGGGCGTTGACCGCGTCACCGAAGTAGGACGGCAGCTCGACACCATCGCGGGTCTCGGTGAGCTTCGATCGTGGCTTGAAGTACTGCCCGGCGACGCGACCGACCTTGACCACCGGGAGGGATGCCGCGTAGGTCAGCACGACGGCCATCTGCAGCACGGTCTTCAACCGTGCCCGGATCGACTCGGCGTTGTTCGCGGCGAACGTCTCCGCGCAGTCGCCGCCCATCAGGACGAACGCGCGCCCCTCGGCGGCAGCGGCGAGGCGGTCCAGCAGGACGTCGCGCTCCCCGGCGAACACCAGCGGCGGCAGGGTGGAGAGCTCCGCGACCGCCGCCGCGAGCGCGGCCTCGTCCGGCCACGGCGGCTGCTGGGCCGCGGGCAGGTCGGGCCAGGTGATCGCGTCAGGCATGGGGAAAGGGTACGGCGTGCCGACGAACGCGCTGACCAGCGCCTGCGCGACGACCCGGCCGAACCGTCAGCGAGCACCCATGAGGTGCTCGCTGGCCAGCTGCTGGAGCCGGACGAAGCCGAACCCGTTGCCTCCGAAGTAGGCCGTCGCGTCGAAGTCCTCGAACGCCGACCGGTCGGCGAGGAGGCCGTCGTAGGACTCGCCCGCGGCCAGGGTGGGCTCCGACAGCTCGCGGACCCGCGCCGCGGCGAGCGCCTCCTGGACCTCGGGGTCGGCGCGGAACGCCGCGGCCCGCTCCTTGAGCAGCAGGTAGTTCCTCATGTTCGCCGCTGCGGACGCCCAGACGCCCGACTCGTCCTCCGTGCGCGAGGGCTTGTAGTCGAAGTGCCGAGGGCCGTCGTACGTCGGTCCACCGTCGGGGCCGCCGTTCTCCAGCAGGTCCACCAGGGCGAACGCGTTGTGCAGGTCGCCGTGGCCGAACACCAGGTCCTGGTCGTACTTGATCCCGCGCTGACCGTTTAGATCGATGTGGAAGAGCTTGCCGTGGTAGAGCGCCTGGGCGATTCCCGCCGCGAAGTTCAGTCCGGCCATCTGCTCGTGGCCGACCTCCGGGTTGAGACCGACCAGCTCGGAGTGCTCGAGCGAGTCGATGAATGCGAGGGCGTGGCCGACAGTCGGCAGCAGGATGTCGCCGCGTGGCTCGTTCGGCTTCGGCTCGATGGCGAACCGGATGCCGTAGTTCTTGTCGATCACGTACTGCGTCAGCAGGTCGACGGCCTCCCGATAACGCTCGAGCGCCGCCCGCACGTCCTTCGCCGCGTCGTACTCGGCACCCTCACGGCCACCCCACATGACGAACGTCTCGGCGCCGAGTTCGGCCGCGAGGTCGAGGTTGCGCAGCACCTTGCGCAGCGCGAACCGCCGGACCTGGCGGTCGTTCGAGGTGAAACCGCCGTCCTTGAACACCGGCTGGCTGAACAGGTTGGTCGTGACCATCGGCGCCTTCAGACCCGTGTCCGCCAGCGCTGCCGTGAGCCGGTCGATCTGCGTGCGCCGCTCGGCCTCGCTGGAGCCGAACGCGAACAGGTCGTCGTCGTGGAAGGTGAGACCGTAGGCACCGAGCTCGGCCAGCTTCTCGACGACATGCACGACGTCGAGCGGCGGTCGCGTCGCGACGCCGAACGGGTCAACGCCGGAGTACCCGATGGTCCACAGCCCGAAGGTGAACCGGTCAGCGGGAGTGGGCATGTCGTCTCCTCGAAGGACGTGATGAATTGTTGTCAGCGACAACTAATTGCTCCCAATTTAGCCGGGCCGAGGGCGCCACGTCCAGTGATTCGCCGCTTCCGCCGTCGAACTCCGGATACGCAGGAGCCGCCACGGAAAGCGCCACCCCACGTCGACATGAAATGCGTCTTCCCCGCAACGACGCCTCGGCCCCGCACGGAGCATTCCGTGCGGGGCCGAGGTCTCGTCGCCTCTGGAGGTGTACCGTCCACCGGCACCGCCGCGATCAGCCGAAGAAGCTCTTGGCTTCCTCGTAACGCTCGATGGGCACGGTCTTCAGGACGCCCGTCGCGGCCTGCAACGGCACCCGGACGATGTCGGTGCCCTGCAGGGCGACCATCGTGCCCCACGCCTCGTCCTTGACGGCCGTGATCGCGTTCAGCCCGAAGCGGGTGGCCAGGACGCGGTCGAACGCCGTCGGCGATCCGCCACGCTGGATGTGCCCGAGCACCGAGGTGCGGGCCTCGTGGCCGGTACGGGCCTCGACCTGCTGGGCCAGCCACTCGCCGATGCCCGAGAGCTTGACGTGCCCGAACGAGTCGAGCGTGGTGTCCTTCGTGACGAGCTGACCGCCCTTGGGCAGGGCGCCCTCGGCGACGACGATGATCGGCGCGTACGAGGCCTGGAACCGCGACTCGACCCAGCCGACGACCTCGTCGAGGTCGAACTCGACCTCGGGGATCAAGATCGCGTTCGCTCCGCCGGCCATGCCGGAGTGCAGCGCGATCCAGCCCGCGTGCCGACCCATGACCTCGCAGATCAGGATGCGGTGGTGCGACTCGGCGGTCGTGTGCAGCCGGTCGATCGCCTCGGTGGCGATGCTGACAGCGGTGTCGAACCCGAACGTGAAGTCCGTGGCAGACAGGTCGTTGTCGATCGTCTTGGGGACGCCGATGACGTGGAAACCGTGCTCGGTGAGGGTCGTGGCGACGCCGAGCGTGTCCTCCCCGCCGATGGCGATGAGCGCGTCGATCCCGAGCTTGCGCAGGTTCTCCTCGGTGCGCTCGATCCCGCCCTCGATCTTCACCAGGTTGGTTCGCGAGGAGCCGAGGATGGTGCCGCCGCGGGGAAGGATCCCCCGCACCTGCGGGATGCCCAGCTCCATGGTCAGACCCTCGAGCGGGCCCTTCCAGCCGTCGCGGAAGCCCACGAACTCGTAGCCGTACTCCGCGACACCCCGCCGGACGACTCCGCGGATGACCGCGTTGAGACCCGGGCAGTCGCCACCACCAGTGAGAACGCCGACGCGCATCGGTACTGCACCTTTCGTCGCCGCGCCCGTGGTCCCGGGCGTCGTACCCGCAGCCTAATGTCGAGTGAAAGCGCTGTCATCCGGAGCGCGCCCCGATCTCCGTGGACCGGCAACTATCGTCCGAGCATGCCTGCGCTGCTCGCGATCGATGCCGGGACGACCGGTATCACCGCCCTGGTCGTGGACCACGACGCCCGCGTCCGGGCACGGGGCTACGCCGAGTTCGAGCAGCACTACCCCGCGGACGGCCAGGTCGAGCACGACCTCGGCCAGATGTGGGCCGCGACCCTCGATGCCACGCGTTCCGCCGTCGATTCCTACGTGGCGCAGGGTTCGCCCGCTGGCGACCTGGTGGCTGTCGGCGTGACCAACCAGCGCGAGACGGCGTGCCTGTGGGACCGCGAGACCCTGGGCTCGCCCCGGCGGGCGATCGTGTGGCAGGACCGGCGGACGGCGGCGCTGTGCGAGTCGATGCGCGAGGACGGGTACGAACCGCTCGTCGTCGAGCGCACCGGCCTGCGACTGGACCCCTATTTCACCGCGACGAAGCTCGCGTGGGTACGGGCGAACGACCCGCACACGTGGGCCGGCGTCGAGTCCGGGCAGATCGCCATCGGCACCGTCGACTCGTACCTCGTCGCGCGGATGTCGCGGGGGCTTTACCACGTGACCGACGCGACCAACGCCTCCCGGACGCTGCTGTACGACCTGTCCACCGGGGCCTGGAGCGAGCGCCTGTGCGCACTGTTCGGCGTCCCCTCGGCCGCGCTCCCCGAGGTGACGGCCTCGTACGGGCAGATCGCGCGCACCGACCCCTCGGCGTTCTGCGGCCTCGACCTGCCCATCACCGGCATCGCCGGCGACCAGCAGGCCGCCCTCGTCGGCCAAGCCGGGTTCACCGCGGGCGACGCGAAGTGCACGTACGGGACCGGGTCGTTCCTGCTGGTGCACACCGGCGACCGGATCCGACACTCCGCCCACGGGTTGCTCACCACGGTCGCGCTGGCCCATCCCGACGGCCGGCGCGACTTCGCGCTCGAGGGATCGGTGTTCGTCACCGGCGCGGCCGTCCAGTGGCTGCGCGACGGGCTGGGCATCATCGCGTCCGCCAGCGAGGTCGAGGCCCTCGCCGCGAGCGTGCCGGACTCCGGTGGTGTCGTGTTCGTCCCGGCGCTCACCGGCCTCGGTGCCCCCGACTGGGACCCGACCGCCCGCGGTCTGGTCATCGGGATCACCCGCGCCACGACCGCAGCGCACCTGGCGCGCGCCACGCTCGAGGCGATCGCCCTGCAGGTCAAGGACGTCGTCGACCTGATGGGGCGCGAGGCCGACGTCGGCCTGGACCGGCTCCGGGTGGACGGCGGCGCGGCGGCGAACGACCTGCTGTGCCAGCTCCAGGCCGACACCACGCGGCTGATCGTCGACCGTTCGGCCGAGCTGGAGACCACGGGGCTGGGTGCCGCGTTCCTGGCGGGGCTCGGCGCCGGGGTCTGGTCGTCGACCGACGACCTGGCGAGCACCCGTCGGTCCTCCCGGACGTTCGCGCCCGGGACGCTGGATCCCGCCGTGCACGAACGCTGGCGCGAGGCCGTCGCGCGGTCCCGGCACTGGAGCCTGTGAGCGCTACTCCGTCGGCAGCGTGGCGCGGGCGTCCGCGGGCGATCCCTCGGCGATGAGCTCCTTGGCACGGGTCGCGTACATGTCGACGTAGTCCTGGCCGGACAGCGTCATGAGCTCGTACATGACCTCGTCGGTGATGGAGCGCAGCACGAACCGGTCGTTCTCCAGGCCCTCGTAGCGGGAGAAGTCCAGGGGGCGGCCGATGCGGATGCCGACCCGCTTGAGGCGAGGGCGCACCGTGTGCGGGGGCTGGATCTCGTAGGTGCCGATCATCGCGGTCGGGAGCACCGGGACGCCCGAGGCCATGGCGATGCGGGCGACACCGGTCTTCCCTCGGTACAGCGTGCCGTTCGGGGACCGCGTGCCCTCGGGGTAGATACCGAAGAGCTTCCCGGCGTCGATCACCTTCAGGGCGGTGTAGATGGCCGCCTCCGACGCGCGGCCACCGGACCGGTCCACCGGTACCTGCCCCACCCCGGAGAAGAACGCCTTGCTGAACCAGCCCTTGATACCCGAACCCGTGAAGTAGTCGCTCTTGGCGATGAACACCATCTGCCGCCGCACGACGAGCGGGAGGAAGAACGAGTCGGAGAACGACAGGTGGTTGCTGGCGAAGATCGCCGAGCCCTTGGCCGGCACGTGTTCCATCCCCTCGACCCACGGGCGGAAGAGGATCCGCAACCAGGGACCGACCAGCACGTACTTCAAGAACCAGTAGAGCACCCGACCGCCTTCCCGTCGGATGGCACACTAGTCGCACGCCGGGCATCGGCCGGGCGTGCGCGACGAAAGGACCCCGCATGGCCGTCGTGCGCGGCGCCGAGCCCTGGTCCGCCGACGGCGACGGCACCGCGGTGCTGGTCATCCACGGATTCACCGGTTCCCCGGCCGCGGTCACTCCGTGGGCCGCGGAGCTGGCCGGTCAGGGCTGGACGGTCCGCGTCCCCCGGCTCCCGGGCCACGGCACCCGCTGGCAGGACATGAACCTGACGACGTGGCAGGACTGGTACGCCGAGGTCGACGCCGCGCTGGCGGACCTGCGCGCCCGGTGCGACCGCGTGTTCGTGATGGGCCTGTCGATGGGCGGGACGCTCACGCTGCGGCTCGCGGAGCAGCATGGCGCCGAGATCGCCGGCATCGTGCTCGTCAACCCGTCGGTCCACACCGAGCGGATCGACCGCTTCGCGCTCCCGGTCGTGCAGCGCTTCGTCGCCTCCTTCCCGGGCATCTCCAACGACATCGCGAAGCCCGGCCAGGACGAGGTCGCGTACGACCGGCTGCCGCTGAAGGCGGCGTACTCGCTGTCCCAGCTGTGGTCGGTCACGAAGGCCGGTATCGCCTCGATCACCCAGCCGGTGCTGCTGTTCCGGAGCCTCAACGACCACGTCGTCGAGCCGTCGAACGCGGCATACATCCTGGCCAACGTCTCCTCCACCGACGTGACCGAGGTCGTGCTGCCGGACTCGTACCACGTCGCGACGCTCGACCACGACGCCCCGCTCATCGTTCGCGACTCGATCGCGTTCGTCCGTCGACTGGTCGGCTGATCGCGATGAGCGAGCAGGGTCTGAACGGGCGTGAGGGCTCCGGCCTGCCCGAGCACGAGCAGCAGGCCTGGGACGCGATCGTCGCCGACCTTCGCGGACAGCTGGACCTCGGCCCGGCGTTCCCGGCCGAGCGGTCGGATCCGGCTCCCCTCGCCGCGACCGGCGACCATCCCGATCCGCTCGCCGATCCCGACGAGCTGGACGAGGACGGGGATGCCGAGGGCCACCGCTTCGTGCCCCCGGAGCCACCGCCGCTGCCCCGCCCGGCCGACACCGCCGCCCGCCTGTCCTGGGCCGCCGTCGTCGTCGGCCCGGTGATGGCGATCGGGGCGAACGTGCTCAACTGGGACGACTGGCTCGTCGGTGCCGGGATCGCCATCACCGTCGGCGGCTTCGTCGCCCTCATGGCGCGGCGCCACGACCGGGAGGACGACGGCAGCGACGGCGCCGTCGTCTGAGGGGAGGAGCGAGCGCCAGCGAGCCCCGGACCCACGGACGCATGAGCTCGTCTGAGGGGAGGAGCGAGCGCCAGCGAGCCCCGGACCCGCAGAGCGATCAGCCCAGCACGCTCCACGGCACGCGCACGTGGACGTCGCCGAACGATCCGGGGGCGACGTCGTACTTGGCGAACCACACGTGGATGCCGTCCGCGCGCGGCAGCCAGGACGTGACCAAGCGCATTGCGACGGGCGTCGACCACAGCGGATCGTCGACGATCCCGCCGGCCGCGAGCTCGCGCTGGATGCCCGCGTTGACGGCCGACAGGAACGCGGACCGCCGGTCGGCCGGGACGAAGCGCGACAGCGGCAGCCGCGCCCCGGTGCGGGTGTCGATGGCGCGGGTGTCGACGTACGAGGTGCTCCCGTTGTTGCCGGGTACGAGCAGGCCCACCTGCGACGCGACGCACAGGACGCCGCTCACGCAGGGGTACGAGCGCAGGCGCTGGAGGAAGTAGCCGCAGTCCGCCGTCCCGCCCGCGCAGCGACTCGTCTTCGCCGTCAGCGCGGCCTGGTACGGCTTCTCGACGAGCATCCCGAGGATTCCGTCGGCGCGCGCTGCCGCGGCGGCGGTCATCCCGGCGACGGACCCCGTCTGGTAGCGGAACTCCACGTACGCCGGGACGTCCGATCGGGTGTGCGACTGCACGACCAGACGCGGTGCGGCGACGTCACCCGTCGGAGCAGCCGCTGCCGATGCCGATGCCGCGACGCAGACGATGCCGACGAGCGCGGCCGTCGCGGAGATGAGCCGGACGGTCAGCGGCCGAGGTGACATGGACCCGATCTAACCCTCGAGCCCTCAGCGGTCGCGAGCCAGGTCGGCAGCGCCGACGAGGCCTGCTTCGTTGAGCAGCTCGGCGACCTTGATGACCGGAGCCGGACGCGTCGCCAGCCCCACGAGCTTGGAGTTGAGGGTGCGCCGCGCGCTCGCGAGCAGGAGCTCGCCGGCGACCGAGACTCCCCCGCCGATGACGAAGACGTCCGGGTCCAAGATCGCGGCGAGGTCGGCGAGCCCGCGGCCCAGCCAGGTCCCGACGATCTCGAACGCTTCGACCGCCACCGGGTCGCCCGCCCGAGCGGCCTCGGTGACGTGCACCCCCTGGACGCCCTCGGGCGTCCCGTCGCCCAGGGACAGCAGGATGGCGGCCTCCGGCCGGCGCTCCGCCGCGAGCGCCCGGGCCTCGCGGACGAGCGCGTTCCCGCTCGCGTACTGCTCGATGCAGCCGTTGCGTCCGCAGCCGCACGGGATGCCGTTCGGGACGGCGTTCGCGTGCCCGATCTCGCCGGCCGCACCGTGCGCACCACGGAACAGGCGCCCACCCAGGACGATGCCGCCTCCGATACCCGTACCGACCGTCACGAGCACCAGGTCTCCGCTCCCGCGGCCGGCGCCGAACCGGTACTCCCCCCACGCCGCGACGTTGCCGTCGTTCTCGACGACGACGGGCAGCCCCGTCGCCGCCTCCAGCAGGGCGCGCGCAGGCACCTGCGACCAGCGCAGGTTGGGGGCGAAGTACACGTGCGAGCGGCTCGCGTCGACCGGACCGGCGACTCCCAGCCCGACGCCGTCGATGGGCGTGTCGACGGTCCGAGCGAGCTCGGTGACGACCTCGGCCACGAGGTCGAGGACGGCAGTGGCATCCGAGTGCGGCGTGTCCCGGCGGGCAGTCTTGACGATCTCCCCGTCCTCGGTGACCGCGCCCGCCAGGATCTTCGTTCCGCCGATGTCGACGCCGATGCTCAAGCCCACGAGAGGCAGCGTAGACCGGACGTAAGCGTGTTCAGTCCCGGATCGGCAACCAGCGGATGCCCGAGCCGGTCGAGCCGCCCGACCCCGCGTCACCCGGATCGGCGAAGTCGCTCTCCGGCGCGGGTTCCCCTCCTGCTCGACGCCCGTCGCCGAGGAGGAGGGAGGCGCGGCACAGCAGGCACTGCGGATGGGCGCTCGGGTCGTCGTGCTCGGCGTGGGGAGTGAGCACCGCGTCGGCAGCCCACTCGACCAGGCGCTGCGCCCCGGACAGCAGTCCCAGCCAGTCGGGCACCACCGGGCGGCCCGCCGGCTCGTCCCGCCCCGCCGCCCCCGACCCGGACGCCTCCGACGCGGGCTCCTGCGGTCCAGGTGGCTGCTCGTCCCCGGAGTACCACCACGGCGACCGGTCGCCGCTCATGTCGTCGCCTCCCCCTCGTCGCGCGCTGACGGCCAGGTGTCCGGGTCGGGTAGGAACCGTACGGTCAGGCCCGCGTGCCCGCGCACCGCTTCGGAGGCGATCGTGCGGCGGAGCACCGCCGGGAGGCTCAGCCAGCGGTAGGTCGCGCCGGTGGCCAGCACCAGCTGATCCCCGTCGACACCCACCCGCACGGACGACACCATCGAGTCCGGCATCTCGATCCGCCATTCCCACGCCACGCGATCACCCGTCGGCTCGGCGGGCGCCAGTTCCGCGACCGGCCCTGGGGATGCGGTGACCGGGCCACCCTTGGGCCGGGCGCGCCGGCCGTGACCGCCGCGCCAGACGGCGGTCCCGGCCGTCTGCGCGAGCACCTCCGACGCCGCGTCGGCCTGGCGCCGCTGGTCCGAGGGATCCTGCTTGCGCGGGTAGCCGTCGAGCACGACGCCGTCGACGCGGGCACCGAGCAGGACCAGGGCTGTCAGGGCGTCCTGCGCGGCCTGCACCGACTCCCCCGTCGACGCGACCACGAGCCGCCACACGGCGTGCGAGCCCGTCAGCAGCCCGCACTGGCTCGCCGCCACGTCACGGGCCGCGGTCAGCCGGGGGAAGTCGGCGTCCGGGGCGTCCGAGCTGCGCATCGCGAGGTCCGGACCCAGGAGAGCCTCCAGCGCCGCCACGATCGCCGCCGGATGGGCGAGCAGCGCTCGACCGACGTACTGGTCGCCGGTGTCCACGACGACGAGGTCCGTCAGCGGATCGGCGAGCGCGTCCGCGACAGCCGCCAGCGCCGCCGCAACGCGCGCGTCGGCCAACGCCGTCGTGGCAGCGAGCGGGTAGCGTCCGGCGCCCGCGGCGCGAGGCGCCACCTCCGTGAGCACGTCCCACGGCGTGTCACGGGGACCGTCCACCGGGTCGACCGCGGCGAGGTCGACGACCCTCGTCCGCAGACCCTCCGAGCGAGCCGCCTCGACGGTGGCCCGCGTCAGGTGCCCGGTCGGCGCTCCGGCGCCGCAGACCGCGATCAGCCGAGCGGGACCCGGCGGCTCACTCGCCGCCGGCGAGGGACTCGACACGCTTCTTCAGCCCCTTCAGCGCGGTGTCGACGATGACCTTCTCCGCCTTGCGCTTGATCATCCCGATCATCGGGATCTTCACGTCGACCGCGAGCCGGTAATGGACGGTCGTGGTGCCGTCGCCGTTGTCGGTGAGCCGGTACTCCCCGTCCATGGCCGTGAGCATCTCTCCCGACGTCAGCGTCCAGGTCACGGAGGAGTCGCCGTTCCAGTCGTACTCCAGCTCGTACGTGTCCTTGATCGCCCCGGAGCTGAGCGTGAAGCGGGCGTCGGCGGGTCGGTTGTCGTCTTCGTAGACGGACAGGACGGCGACCGAGGTGATGCCGTCGCTCCACTGCGGGTACGCGGGCAGATCGGCGACGACGGCCATGATCGCCGCAGGGCTGGCGGCGATCACGATGCTGGACTCGGTCTGGTCGGCCATGGCCGAAGGCTACCCGCCGCCCGCGCCGCTCACAGGTCGAGCACGAACGGCGTGCGCCGGGCATGGAAGTGGCCGACGTTGACGCATTCGGTCCGACCGATCCGCCGGCGCGCGGCGAGGGGCTGATGGACGTGACCGAACAGGTGGTAGCGGGGCTGCACGTCCCGCACGTACTCCAGCAGCGCCTCGCTGCCCCGCTCGAACCGACGCGCCACGACGTCGTAGACCAGCTCCGGCACGGCCGGCGGGATGTGGGAGAACAGGACGTCGACCGGCCCGAGCGACGCGACCGCGGCGGCGAACTCCTCCGGGGAGATCTCGTAGGGCGTGCGCATCGGGCTGACCAACCCGCCGCCCACGAACCCCCACCGTTGGCCTTCGACCTCGACGACCCCGCCGCCGACGACCTGGTGTCCCGGCTTCAGTCGGGCCGGCCACAGGTCGGGGACGTCGACGTTCCCGTACGTGAGCAGCGCCGGCTCCGGCATGGCGGCGAACAGCTCGTCGTACTGCGCGGCGACCATCGTGTGCATGACGGCCCAGCGGTCCTGCGGGTCGTCCACCCCGAGGCGACGCCACGCGGCCGTGCTCAGCTCGCGCGCCTCGTCGAAACGGTTCGCCGTTCGCGCGCCGATGTACGCGCGCGCGTGCTCCGACCCGAAGAGCTCCGCGAAGATGCCCTGTCCGGGATCGGCGTAGTCCAAGAACAGCACGAGGTCGCCGAGGCACACGAACACGTCGCTGCCGTCGGCGGCACGGGCGAGCGCGTCCGCCGACCCGTGGACGTCGCTGACGACGTGGACCCTCACCGCGCCGACCGACCGCCTCGTCCGGCGGAAGCCTCGAGCTCCTCCTTGAGGGCCCAGATCGCGCGCTTCCACGCGAGCTGCTGGCGCCGCCGCAGCGCGTCGATCTCGCGCTGGCCGTGCGGGGACCCCGGCAGCGTCCGGGCCGTGGTCGGCGAACCCGGCACCGTCGGGTCGACCGACAGCACGTACCGGACGCGGACCGCGTCACCGTCGTCGATCAACGACACGTCGGTCACGCCGACGACCTCTCCGCGCAGCGACCAGCGCATCCCGTCGAGCCCCCGATCGGTGACGACCGTGGCGACGGCACTCGGCCACCAGCTGCGCCATCGCCTCCGCTGCGTCAGCACGCGGGCGACCTCGCCGCGGGCGACGACGATCACGGTCTCGTCGCGTACCTCGCCCCCTGCCACCCGACCAGGATGCCACAGACCCCGCGATCGCGAGGGGCAGGGACGACGGAGTCAAAGCGCTCGCCTGCCCTCGGCGGTTCGTCTACGGTGAAAGGCATGCGCCAGGAGTTCTCCGTCCCTGCCCTCGTGCCCGCCCCGAACACCGGGAGCACGGTCGACCACATCGTGGAGAACGCCGAACGGTTCCCCGACCGCGAGGCCATCTCCGTCCCGCGCGGTGGCGCCTGGGCGTCGTTGACGTCGCGGGAGTTCCTCGACGAGGTCATCAAGGTCGCCAAGGGAATCGTGGCGAACGGCATCCAGCCGGGCGAGCGCATCGGGGTCATGAGCCGGACCCGCTACGAGTGGACCTTGGTCGACTACGCGATCTGGTACGCGGGCGCGATCAGCGTCCCGGTCTACGAGACCTCCTCCGCGGAGCAGATCCAGTGGATGCTCAGCGACTCCGGCGCGGTCGCGCTGTTCTGCGAGAGCCGCAAGAACAAGGAGACCTTCGACGAGGTCGCCGTCGAGATCCCGTCGGTCACCCGCACCTGGGTCTTCGAGGACGGCATCCTCGACCAGCTCGGCGACG
>JAFIHP010000090.1 GCA_017849335.1 Actinomycetales bacterium
CGCATTGCACGGCTCGAAGGAAGGCGGCGATCGCCGCACCCCTTCAGTCATGCGGCGATGGGGGCTGGCCGGCCACGACGGTGGCGCGGACGTTCGCCAACCGGGTGGGGGTCCAGCTCCTCCCAGTCGGGCCACACGATGTGCGGAGTGATGCCCAGGAGGCGAACCGTGAGGAGATCCGCCGCCCGCGGCGTGAGCGCTCCTCGGTGCAGGCCGCGGTTCCAGGCACGTTCGACCCGCCACCGGATGACGACGGCGTCTTCACCATCCGGTATCGCCATGCGGGCAAACAGGGCGTGGAATCCGCCGGCCGCGCGTACCGATCGACTCAGCGGGGCGAACGGGACGCGGAACCGGTCAACCGGTTGGGGGTAGTGCTGCTGTGTTCGTTGATCGTCCATGGACTGCCCTGTGCCGGCATCAGACGAAGACGCACGTCCCCGCCTGCCCCTCGTTCATGCAGGAACCAGTGACAGGGTCGGCTGGATTCGCACACGGGCGTGACACCGTGCGTTCGTTCGCGGTGGGTGCGTGCCTCTCCGCCTCAAGACCCTTGCGCAGTTCGGGCGCGCCAGGACCGTCAGTTGGGTGAGCAGAAGCAGGAAACCCCGGCCCTGATGGGGGCCGGGGTCCGGCCTGGGGGACTCCCCAGGTTTTGGTGCGCGAGGGGGGAGTTGAACCCCCACGCCCTTTCGGGCACACGGACCTGAACCGTGCGCGTCTGCCTATTCCGCCACTCGCGCGCGCTGGGGGAGTCTACGCGACGATCCCGCTGCCCGTCGCCTCGGGTGCCGGACGAGGCTGAGGCTCAGTAGCCGTACCGGGCGAGCATCCGGGCGAGCCCGGCCTTCGTCAGCGGGGCGATGTTGACCGAGCGATAACCGCGACTGGTCATGGCCTGCGTCGCGGTCTTGGTCGCGCGCTCGTGCGCGCCTTCCATGACGCGTTCGTTGACGGGCACACCCTGCCCGACGACGTGACGGACGAACTCGACGAAGGTCTTGTCGTACTCCTGCGCGAAGACCTGCTCGGCCGGGGCGGGACCGGCCGGGGACGAGGCGGCGGACGGCGACGTAGAGGACATGGCCGCTCCTTCGTAGGGGTGCGTCCAGCGTATGACCTGTACACGGTGACACCCAAGGTCTGCGGACCTCGTGTCTGTGCGCGCGGTGCGGGTCCCCGGCCACCCGGTGCTCGCGGGTTAGCATCGACCAGCGTCCGTGGTGGCGCGATCGACGCATCGTCCGCGTCGTCTGGGACCGGAGGGGCTCGTGGGGCTGCTGGAACGGTTCGAGGACTCCCTCGACCGCCTCGTCAACGGCGCGTTCGCCCGCGCCTTCAAGGCCGAGGTGCAGCCCGTCGAGATCGCGTCCGCGCTCCAGCGTGAGATCGGCGACCGCGCGGCCGTGATCGACCGGGACCGCACCGTCATCCCGAACGTCTTCCACGTCGAGCTCTCCCAGCACGACTACCGCCGGCTGGCGGTCTTCAAGGACGCGCTGGAGACCGAGCTCGCGACGCTGGTGCGCGACTACGGCGCCGAGCAGCGCTACACCCTCCTCGGACCGGTCGAGGTCGTCCTGGGCCAGGACGACGAGCTGGAGACCGGGATCTTCCGCGTCCGCAGCGAAGCGCGCGCCGAGGTCCGCTCGCAGCCCCACGGCCGACCCGGCGAGCCGGTGGCTGCCGGCATCGACGCCGGACGCCAGCCACGCCTGGAGGCATCCGGCACCGCGTACCCGCTGGTCCGCGCCGTCACGCGCCTGGGCCGCGGGTCCGACACCGACATCCGGATCGAGGACCCCGGGGCGTCGCGCAACCACTGCGAGATCGTCCTCGGCCAGCCCGCCCTGGTCCGCGACCTGAGCTCGACCAACGGCACGTTCGTCAACGGCCAGCGCATCTCGCAGGCCGAGGTCGCCGACGGCTCGACGATCCAGATCGGCACCACGCGCCTGGTGTTCCGGAGCGGCTGACCGTGTCCGAGCTCGCGCTCACCCTCGTGCGGCTGGGATTCCTCACGCTGCTGTGGGCGTTCGTCCTCATCACGGTTCTCGCCCTCCGGCGTGACCTGCGCCAGCCGGCGGAGGCCCGCCCGCTGGGCCGCGAGCGCCGTGCGGCCAAGGCCCCCCGCCCGCCCAAGCCGCCCAAGGTGGCCCGCCAGCAGAAGGTGAAGGGCAGCAAGCTCGCCGTCGTCGAAGGTCCGCTGCTCGGCACGATCGTGCCCCTGGGGAACGTCCAGATCACGATCGGCCGCGCGCCGGACTCCACCTTGATCATCGACGATGACTACGCGTCGAGCCGGCACGCGCGCATCTACCCGTCCGAGGGTGCCTGGGTCGTGGAGGACCTCGGCTCGACCAACGGCACGTGGATCGACCGCACCCGCATCACCGCGCCCACGGTCCTGCCGGTCGGCGCACCGTTGCGGATCGGCCGGACGACGCTGCAGATCCAGAAGTAGCCGCGATGACACTCGTCCTGCGCTACGCCGCCCGATCCGACGTGGGCCTGATCCGGGAGGGCAACGAGGACTCCGGGTACGCCGGACCGGCCCTGCTGCTCGTCGCGGACGGCATGGGCGGCCACGCCGCCGGGGAGCTCGCCAGCGCGATCGCCGTTGCGACGGTCGCCGACCTCGACGTCCATCCGCCGGGACGGGCCGACGTGCTCAGCGCGCTCGGCCAGTCCATCGGAGAGGTCGGCGAGCGCATCGCGGACGTCATCGAGGGTGAGCCCGACCTGACCGGTATGGGCACGACCGTCACCGGCCTGTACTGGCTCGGAGACCGCGTCGCGGTCGTCCATGTCGGTGACTCGCGCGCGTACCTCCTGCGCGACGGCGCGCTCACCCAGCTCACGCACGACCACACGTACGTGCAGACCCTCGTCGACGCCGGGCGGATCACCGAGGCCGAGGCCACGATCCACCCCAGACGGTCGCTGCTCATGCGCGCCCTGGACGGGATGAACACCGTCGAGGCCGACCTGTCCGTCCGCGAGGCCCGCGACGGCGACCGCTACATGCTGTGCACCGACGGCCTCTCCGGCGTCGTCGACGCCGCCACGATCGAGACCGTCCTGATCGAGGGCGGCGACCCGACCGGAGCCGTCACGCGCCTGGTCGAGCTCGCCCTCGAGAACGGGGCGCCCGACAACGTGACGGTCGTCGTCGCGGACGTCGTCGACGTCCCCGCTCCGGCCCCGGACGTCCCCGCCGTCGACGAGCCGTACGCACCCGTCGTCGTCGGCGCCGCCGGCGAGCCCCGGGTCCGCAGCCGGCTGCCAACCGTCCGCTTCCCCGACGACGCCCAGCCGGACCCGGACCGCCCGGACGTGCCGCCGCCACCGGAGCCGGGACCTCCCACCGCGCCCCAACCCCTCATCGACGCCGAGATCGTCGTGCCGGCTGCGATGCAGGCACGCAAGCAGGCGGCGGAGGACCAGGAGCGCGACGCGCTGCGTTCACGCCGTCGGCGTCGCCGCTGGGGCATCACCGCCATCGTCGCCGCGGTGATCGTCGCCGTCGCGGCCGTCATGCTCGGCGCGTACGCCTGGGTCAACTCCCAGTGGTACGTGGCGATCAACGGCACCGCCGGCACCGGCACGGTCGCGGTCTACCAAGGCGTCAACGGCAGCCTGCTGGGCCTGCCCCTGTCGAACCTGCGCAACGACACCGACCTCCAGGTCGGGACCTTGCCCCTGCTGTTCCAGGAGAGCGTCAGCAAGGGGATCCCGGCGACCGATCAGGCGGACGCCGAGCGCATCGTCAGCGCGTTGCGGCAGGAAGCGGCGCAGTGCCAGACGATCCTGCCTCCGGCCGGCTGCCCAGGTGCCCCGCAATGACCATTCCCGCCGACGTGCTCGCGCCCCTCGCGCAGCCCGCCCGCCGCCAGCCGAGCCGGCGGAACCTCGAGCTCGTGCTGCTCGTGTTCGCCTGGGGGATCGGCCTGCTGGGCTGCCTCCAGGTGAGCTGGGCGAACGGCGAGGACCCCACCAGCCAGCTGTGGATCGCCGCCGGCGTCGTGGGGGCGCTAGCGCTGGCCATGCACGCGGCGATCCGCTGGCGGGCGCGCTACGCCGACCCGTTCCTCCTGCCCGTCACGACGCTGCTGACGACGCTCGGCCTGGTCATGATCTACCGCATCGACGTGGCCGCCGTGAAGCGGGCGATCCTCAACGGGAACCCGGTCCCGACGCCGGCGGCCTACGCGCAGCTGACCTGGTTCGCCATCGCCACGGCGCTGTTCATCGCCGTGCTCGTGCTGCTGCGCGACCACCGCCTGCTCCAGCGCTACACGTACACCTGCGGCCTGGTCGGCCTGGTGCTGCTCGTCCTCCCGCTGGCTCCGTTCATCGGGACGACGGTCAACGGGGCCACGCTGTGGGTGCGGATCGGCGGGCAGTCCTTCCAGCCGGCCGAGATCGCGAAGATCCTGCTGACGATCTTCTTCGCCGGCTACCTCGTCGAGAAGCGCGACTCCCTGGCGCTGGTGCGCACGAAGTTCCTCGGGATCGGCCTGCCGCGCCTGAAGGACCTCGGCCCGATCCTCATCGCCTGGCTGGTCTCGCTGGGCGTGCTGATCTTCCAGCACGACCTCGGCACGTCGTTGCTGTTCTTCGGCCTGTTCGTCTGCATGCTCTACGTCGCGACGCAACGACGGTCCTGGCTCATCCTCGGCGCGATCTTGTTCGTCATCGGCGCGGTCGGGGCCTACTACGCGTTCGGCCACGTGCGCCTACGCGTGACGGTGTGGATCGACCCCTGGGCGTACGCCGACGACCAGGGGTACCAGATCGTCCAGTCCCTGTTCGGCCTGGCCAACGGCGGCATCCTGGGCGCCGGGCTCGGCCAGGGCTTCCCGAACCTCGTCCCCTTCGCCAGCACCGACTTCATCGTTGCCGCGCTCGGCGAGGAGCTCGGGCTCACCGGCCTGATGGTGCTGCTGCTCCTGTACGCCATCGTCGTCGAGCGCGGGCTTCGCGCGGCCGTCGGCGTCCGGGACTCGTTCGGCCAGCTCCTGGCGGTCGGCCTCGCGATCACGATGGCCCTGCAGGTCTTCGTCATCATCGGCGGCGTCACGCGCCTCATCCCGCTGACCGGCCTCACGACGCCGTTCCTGTCGTACGGCGGGTCCTCGCTCATCGCCAACTGGGTCATCGTCGCGCTGCTGCTGCGCATCTCCGACCGCGCCCGCCGCCCGGAGGCGATCGTCGTCTCGCCCGACGACGCCGTCACGCAGGTGGTGCGCCGGCCGTGAACCGCCCGATCCGGCGCATCGGACTCGTCCTCGGGGTCCTCCTGGTCGCCCTCCTGGTGAACATCACGATCATCCAGGTCGTCCTCGCCAACGACTACCGCGACCGACCGGGCAACCAGCGGGTACTGCTGGAGGAGTACCACCGCGAACGCGGGCCGATCCTCGTCGGCGCCAACCCCGTCGCCCGATCCAAGGAGACCGGCGACACGCTGCGGTACCTGCGGGTCTACAGCAACGGCCCCCTCTACGCCCCCGTCACCGGCTTCTACTCCCTCGTCTACGGGTCCACCGGTCTGGAGCGCACCGAGAACCGGATCCTCACCGGCCGCTCGGACCTGCTCGTCGTCGACCGCATCGACCAACTGTTCGCCGGCGAGCAGCCGAAGGGCGGCGCGGTCAGCACGACGATCGACGCCCGGGCGCAGAAGGCGGCGTTCGACGGCCTGCAGGGCAAGCGCGGTTCCGTCGTCGCGATCGAGCCGTCGACCGGTCGGATCCTCGCCTCGGTCCAGTCGCCGTCCTTCGACCCGAACAAGCTGTCCAGCCACGACCCGGCCGAGATCCGCGCGTACTACGCCTCCCTCGAGGCCGACCCGGACAAGCCCCTGCTCAACCGCCCGATCGTGTCGCTGAACCCCCCGGGATCGACGTTCAAGCTGGTGACGGCGGCGGCCGCGCTGGCGTCGGGCCGCTTCACGCCCGACTCGGTCATCCCCGGTCCGCGCACCTACCAGCTCCCCGACTCGACCCACAAGATCCGCAACTGGAACGGGCAGTCGTGCGGGCCGGGCGACCTGGTCACCTTGCGACAGGCCCTGGCGATCTCGTGCAACACGGCGTTCGCCTGGCTCGGCAACGAGCTCGGTGACGACGCCCTGCGCGCGCAGGCCGAGCTCATGGGCTTCGACACGTCGTTCGAGATCCCGCTGCGCGCGGCGACCTCCCGCTACCCGGAGGACCCGGACGCCCCCCAAACCGCGATGACCGCGATCGGGCAGTTCGACGTCCGGGCGACGTCCCTGCAGATGGCGATGGTCGCGTCGGCGATCGCGAACAACGGCGTGCTGATGAACCCCTACCTCGTCCAGGAGGTCCGCGGACCGGACCTGGCGATCCTGCAGACGACCGCGCCCTCTGAGTTCGAGACGGCCATGACGCCGCTGTACGCGTCGCAGCTCACGGACATGATGGTCAACGTCGTCGAGAACGGGACCGGCAGCAACGCGCGCATCCCGGGCGTCCGGGTCGCCGGCAAGACCGGCACCGCCCAGACCGGCAACGACAACCCGGCCGTGGCGTGGTTCGTCGCGTTCGCCCCGGCGACGTCGCCGCAGGTGGCGGTCGCCGTCACGGTTGAGGACGCCGGAGCGCCCGAGGTGAGCGGCAACCAGCTGGCAGCCCCGATCGCCAAGGCCGTCATCCAGGCGATTCTGCGGCGGTGATGGCCGTGCGAGCCTGTCGAGGAACGAGCCACCAGCCCCCTCCTGAGAGGATGGGACCATGACGACCGGTCCGGACGACGCGCGCATGCTCGGAGACCGGTACCAGATCGGCGCGGTCATCGGCCGTGGCGGCATGGCCGAGGTGCACGAGGGACGCGACCTGCGGCTCGGGCGCCGGGTGGCGGTCAAGATCCTGCGCCCGGACCTCGCGAAGGACCCGACCTTCCAGGCCCGTTTCCGGCGCGAGGCGCAGTCGGCCGCGGCGCTCAACCACCCGAACATCGTCGCCGTCTACGACACCGGCGAGGACCTGCTCTCCGCCGACGGCATCAGCACGACCGTCCCGTACATCGTCATGGAGTACGTCGACGGCATGACGCTGCGCCAGCTCCTGGCGTCGGGTCGTCGGCTGCTGCCGGAGCGGGCGCTGGAGATCACCGCCGGCGTCCTCGCCGCGCTGGACTACGCCCATCGGCACGGGATCGTCCACCGGGACATCAAGCCGGCCAACGTCATGCTCACGCGCACCGGCGACGTGAAGGTCATGGACTTCGGGATCGCCCGGGCCATGAACGACACCGGGACGACCATGACGTCGACCTCGGCCGTGATGGGGACCGCGCAGTACCTCTCGCCGGAGCAGGCCCGTGGCGAGGTCGTCGACGCGCGCAGCGACCTGTACTCGACCGGGGTGCTGCTCTACGAGCTGCTCACGGGGAAGCCGCCGTTCACCGGCGACTCCCCCGTGTCGATCGCCTACCAGCACGTCAGCGAGATGCCGGTGCCGCCGTCACAGGTGGACCCGGACGTCTCGCTGGAGGTCGACGCGGTGGTGCTGCGCGCGCTTGCCAAGCGCACGGACGACCGGTACCAGACCGCCGCCGACTTCCGCGCCGACGTGGAGCGCGCCATCGCCGGTGCCCCGGTCACCGCGGCGGTCCCGATGGTCACGGCCGACCGCACGCAGATGCTGCCGCCGGTCCAGGCCGCCGCCGCGGCCTACGAGCCGATGTACGACCTGGACCGCCCGCGTCGGCGACGGGCCGGCCGAAGCGCCGCCTTCTGGGTGCTCGGCCTGCTGGGTCTCGCGCTCGCCGTGGTCGGCGTCTGGGCGATCGTCACCCTCATTCCGTGGAACTCCGCATCCACGCAGGTCATCGTGCCGAGCCTGCGGGGGATGACCATCGAGCAGGCGACCGCGGCGCTCGAGGACCCCGACGTCGGCCTTCGGCTCGGCACCCAGACACCCGAGGTCTCCGACCAGCCGGTCAACACGATCATCAGCCAGCAGCCGGACGCCGGCGAGGGCATCGAGCGCGGGCAGTCGGTCAACGTGACGATCAGCAGCGGTCTGGCGCAGGTCACCGTGCCCCAGCTCCAGGCGCTGACGTCCATCGACGCGGCCCGGATCGCGTTGCAGGACGCGGGGCTCCAGCTCGGCGCCGTCAAGGAGAAGAACTCCCAGCAGCCGGCCGGCTACGTCCTGTCCCAGGACCCGGTCGAAGGGACCCAGGTCGACGCGGGTTCCAGCGTCGACATCACGGTCTCGTCCGGCCTCGTCAAGGTGCCCGACGTCGAGGGCGAGAGCGAGGCCCAGGCCCGCAGCGACCTCGCCCAGTCCGGCTTCGAGGTGCAGTCCGTCGAGATCGAGGACGGCACGGTGCCAGGCGGCACCGTGCTCGCCCAGTCGCCCAAGGGCGGGGAGCTGCTGCCGCGCGGCTCCACCGTGACGATCACTGTCTCGACCTCGCCACCCGCACCGCCGACGCCCACACCGACGCCCACACCGACGCCGACGGAACAGCCGACCGAGCAGCCACCGCCGACCGAGCAGCCGCCGGCCAGCGAGTTCGGGCCGACGCCCTAACCGAGGTCCAGTCGCGTACTGGGCACGGCACCTGCGCGTCGAGTGGTGAGGTGTGGCCGCCTGCGAGCGAAGCGAGCGGGCCACAACTCACCACTCAACAGCCGTTCGAGAGGCGCGCCACCGTTCTAGCCGACGACGGGCGCCAGTCCGACCGAGCGGTCGAGGGCGTTCGGGTCGCCGCAGTCGGTCAGCCAGTTCGCGAGCATTCGGTGGCCGCCCTCGGTCAGTACCGACTCCGGGTGGAACTGGACGCCTTCCACGAGGAGCTCGCGGTGCCGCACGGCCATGACGACGCCGCTCTCGGTGACGCCCGTGACGGCGAGCTCGGCGGGGAGCGTCGACGGGACCACGGCCAGCGAGTGGTAGCGCGTCGCGGTGAACGGCGACGGGAGGCCGGCCAGGACCCCGACTCCGTCGTGCAGGACCTCGGACGTCTTGCCGTGCAGGAGCTCGGGCGCCCGGTCCACGGTCGCGCCGTACGCGACGGCGATCGCCTGGTGGCCCAGGCAGACGCCGAAGACCGGGACCGTGCCGGCGCGGGCGCGCACCATGTCGCTGCCCCCGCCCGCGTCCGCGGGGCTGCCCGGTCCCGGGCTGAGCAGCACGCCGTCGTAGGCGCGAGCCTCGTCGGTGGTCACCTCGTCGTTGCGTCGCACGTCGACCTCAGCGCCCAGTTGAGCGAGGTACTGCACGAGGTTGAACACGAACGAGTCATAGTTGTCGACGACGAGGATCCGGGCCACGAGGTCATTGTCCCGTCGGTTCGGGCGTCGCGTACTGCAGGGTGACCGCACCGGTGTATCCGTCAATCGTCTGCCGGCCCGTTCGCTCGGCCGAGTAGCCCAGGCCCACCACGCGTGCCCAGGCCCGGTAGGAGGCCACGGCCGCGTCCTTGCGCAGGCTGGCCTGCATGCGCTTCGCCGGTCCGACCGCCGTGATGACGTAGGGCGGGGAGTACGCCCGACCCTGCAGCAGCAGCGTGTTCCCGACGCACCGGATGGCGCTCGTCGCGATGAGGCGCTGGTCCATGACCTGGATCCCCCGGGCACCTCCGCGCCACAAGGCGTTGACGACCGCCTGGATGTCGCCCTGGTGGACGATGACGTCGTCGGGGCTCACCGTCTGCCACAGCGGGTCGTCCGCCGCGCGTGCCGGGGCATCGTCCAGGGTCACTGTCAGGGTGCGTCCCCGCACCGGTGACATCCCGGCCGCCGACTCCAGCGCCGCGATCCGCGCACGGGTGGCGAGGACCGCCGGGTCCCCGACGCGCCCGGAGGTGAGGTCGTCGACGTTCTGCTGAAGGTCGGCGACGGTCTGCTCGCTGTCGGCCAGCCGGTCGGAGCGCTCGCGCACGAGGTCACGCAGCTCCACCGCACGCTCGGCGCGCAGGTCCGTTCCCTTGCTCGCCAGTGCGGCCGCCGTGAACATCAGCCCGGCGAGGGCGAACACGAGCAGACTCACGACGACCGCCGGTCGCATCGTGGGCAGCAGGTCCCGAGGCCTCACCTCGCCACGGTAGACCGCAGCGGGGCGTTCGCGTGTGGCAGGCTGGTGCGCCAGCACCACCGAACGAGAGGACCACCGTGCCAGAGTCCAAGGGCCGCAAGAAGGACGCCTACACCCCGCCCCCCACCGGCAAGGGCGAGCGCAAGGTGGCGCGGATCGGCTCCCCCTCGTGGCTCGCGCCGACGATGGTCGCCTGCTTCGTGGTCGGACTTCTCTACATCGTCGTCTTCTACCTGGCCGGGGCAGACGTCCCCGTCATGCGCGACCTGAGCGCGATCGTCAACGTCGCCATCGGCTTCGGGTTCATCGCCGCGGGCTTCGTGCTGGCGACCCGCTGGCGCTGACCGGGTTCTTACACCGGTGTAGTTCTCCCCAGGTGGGGAGAAGTTGTGGATAACTAGTTGAGCAACGGCGCTACGAAGTCGGTGATCTGCTGGGTGCGCCACGCCGTGACCACGGCCAGGACCACGAGGATGCCGGCGACGCCCGCCACCTGCCACAGCAGGCGATGCGCCCTCGAGGGCAGCACCATGACCGCTGCGACGGCCGCGCCGGTCGCCAGTCCGCCCAGGTGGGCCCGCCAGTCGGTTCCAGGCGAGATGAAGCCGATGACGACGTTGACCCCCAGCAGGACCAGCACCTGCGTCACGTCGTACCGCAGCCGTCGTCCGGCCACGACGAGCGCCCCCATCAGGCCGAAGATCGCGCCGCTGGCCCCGACCGAGACCGTGCGCATGTCCGAGAAGGCGTAGGACGCGACGGCGCCGCCGAGGGCCGCGACCAGGTAGAGCACGATGTACCGGACATGCCCCAGGACGCGCTCGAGCGTCGGGCCGAGC
>JAFIHP010000011.1 GCA_017849335.1 Actinomycetales bacterium
CATCGTGGCGGTCGTCATGATCACGCGCCGCCGCAAGACCGACGATGCCCCGCCGATCGCCCCGCCGGGTATCGCCAACGCCCACCAGGTCGTCGCCGATGCCACGGCGACGACCGCGCTGACAGCACCGCTGGTCGTCGAGGACGCCGGCGCCGTGGCCGAGCCCCCGGCCGTGGCCGAGCCCCCGGCCGTCGAGGAACCCCCGGCCGTCGAGGACGCCGCCGACGACCAGCCGGGCACTCCGCCCGCTCCCCCGCAGGCGTAGTCCCGCCCCGCTCGGCGGAACGTCAGCCGGCGAGGTCCGGGTGCCCGAACGACCGGCGCACCCGGACCTGCCGCTCCGCGAACGCCGCGACCGCGTCTTCGACAGACGAGGCGAGGAAGCGCACCGACGTGTCTGCCGCAAGGAGCGAGAGCCGGTCGAGGTCCACCGTCGCCACGACACCGGCCACCGGGTAGCCGCCCGTCACCCCGCCGTCCGGTCCCAGCACGATCACCTCGCCGCCCGGGGTGCACTGCACCGTCCCGGCAACCACCGGCCGGCTCGGTGCGGCAGCGGCAGCGACGGACTCGCTCGGTCGCGTCGACCCGTCCGCCGCAGCGAGCCGCACCCCCGAACGGCTGACGTCGCGCACCCGCCACGTCCCGTCGACGATGCCGTCGACCGGAGGCTGCGCCAGGACCACGCGCAGCGGGCCGGTCTCCGGGGGAACCGGCCGCCAGAACGCGCCGACCCGCGTCGCGTCGTCGGCCGGCCCTGCGCCAAGGACGTAGCCGGCGCCGACGACTGCCCCACCCAGGCGGCCGAACGTGTCCGTCGTGGCGGACCCCAGGACGAGCTCCGGCGCCCAGCCGCCGACCGCGACGTAGACCGGTCCTGCGTCTGGACGGTCGTCCCGCTCCACCTCGATCCGTTCCCCGGTGCGCAGGGCGAGCACCGTGTGCGCCGGGGCGCGGCGACTGGCACCGTCGAGATGCAGGCGGCAGTGCGCCGGGCCGGCGACGGCGACCGTCGTGTCCCGATCGGCCTCGACCACCAGCGCGCCAGCGAGCAGCTCGATCGTCGGCGTCCGCCCGTCGTACCGTCCCGTCAGCAAGGCGGCTGCGACGTCGTAGCGCTCGCGGTGAAGCGGTCCCGACCTCGCGACGCCGACGCGCGCGTAGCCGGGGCGACCGCCGTCCTGCACCGTGGCGACGCCGCATGCGACGACCCGGGCGACCTGCCCGGTCACGCGTGGGCTCCCGCGACATCGACGAAGCGCACGATGTCGCCGGGGTGCAGGAGGGCCGGGTCGCTCGCCGTCGGGTCGAACAGCACCGCGGAGGTCGACCCGATCAGTCGCCAGCCACCGGGCATCGCCGCGGGGTACACCGCACTGCACCCGGCGGCGAGCGCCACGGAACCTCGGGGAACGCGGGCGCGTGGGGCATCCAGGCGCGGAAGGCTCGACCAGTCGAGCACCGCGGGACCTGCCGGCTCGAGGTAGCCGAACCCGGGCGCGAACCCGACGAAGGCGACCTCCCACTGCTGGGTCGTGTGCGCCGCGACCAGGTCGGCATCCGTGCAGTCCAGCAAGGACGCGACGTCCGCCAGATCGACGCCGTCGTAGGTCACGGGCAGGACGACCTCCCGTCCGGGGCGTGCGCGTGTTGCGGACACGGGGCCGCGGTGGTCAGCCAGCGCCGCCCGCACATCGTCGAGGAGATCGAGGTCCGGCCGGGGCGACTCCACGAGGACCGCGTCGATTCCCGCGCGGACCTCGCGACCCGGAAGCGACCGCTCAAGACACGCGACGAGTTCGGCGCGCGCCTCGTGCGCAGGGACGGGAACCAGAACCGCACGGTCCCCGAACCACGACCCGGAGAGGTCCGCGGTCATGACGCCCCGGGCGGCGCGAGCTGTACGCCGGCGGCCGTCAGCGCGTCCCGCACGGCTCGAGCCAGACCGACGGAGCCGGGGGTGTCGCCGTGCAGGCACACCGATTGGGCACGGACGACGAGCGGCTCGCCGTCCGCCGTCCTGACCGGCCGGCCCATCGCGATCCGCACTGCCTGGCGGGCCACCTCCCCCGGGTCCTCGAGGAGTGCGCCGGGGCGCGATCGTGGGACGAGCGAGCCGTCGGTGCGGTAGGCCCGGTCCGCGAATCCCTCCGTCACGAAAGGGATCCCGCGGGCGGCACAGGTGCGTTCGAGCACGCTGTCGCCCGGGCCGAGGACGGCGAGCGGGCCGCGGCGGGCACCGGCGACCATGCCGTCGAGGAACGCCTCCGCCAGCCAGTCGATGGCGGCGAGGTCGCCGTAGAGGGCGCCGTGCGCCTTGACGTGCCGCATGGACACACCCGCCTCGTCGCACGCCTCGGCCACCGCACGTACCTGGTCGGCCACGAACCGCGCCACGACGGTGCCGTCGACCCGGTCGGCCATCGACGTGCGGCCGAAGCCCGCGCGGTCCGGGTAGGACGGGTGCGCACCGATGCTGACGCCTGCCGCGACCGCCGCCCCCACCGTCCGTCGGAGGATCTCGCCACCGCCGGCATGACCGCCGGCGGCGATGCTGGTCGAGGTGACCACTGCGAGCATGGCGCGATCGAGTTCGCCGCCGTCGGCGAGCTCCCCGAGGTCGGCGTTCAGGTCGATCCGCGCGACGTCACCGGAACCGGTCACGCGCGGAGTCTAGGGAGGTGGGCACGTAGGGTCTTCGGCATGACCACTCCCCTGACCGTCGACGTCTGGTCCGATGTCGCCTGCCCATGGTGCCGAATCGGCCGGGCGAACCTCGCGCACGCACTCGCCGAGTTCGAGCATGCCGACGACGTCGTCGTGACGTGGCACAGCTTCGAGCTCGACCCCACCGCGCCCGCGACGAGCGAGCAGACCGTCGGGCAGATGCTCGCGACCAAGTACGGCACCGACGAGGCAGGCGTCGCGGCCATGTGGGACCGCGTCAGCGAGCTCGGCGCGCAGGCCGGGCTCCGCTTCGACTTCCCGAACGCCAAGCAGGGAAACACGTTCGACGCGCATCGGTTGATCCATCTGGCCGCCGAGCGCGGGCTGCAGGATGCCGTCGTCGGAGCCCTGTTCGACGCGCAGCACGAGGGCGGTGCCTCGCTCGGCGACCACGCCGAGCTCGCGCGCATCGTGGTCGCCGCCGGGCTTCAGCCCGAGGACGTCGACGCGGTCCTGACGTCGGACGGTTACGCGGAGCAGGTGCGGGCCGACGAGCAGCTCGCCGCTCGCCTGGGGATCTCCGGCGTGCCGTTCTTCGTCATCGACGGCCAGTACGGCCTCAGCGGGGCACAGCCCACGGCGCAGCTCGTCGCTGCGCTCGACCAGGCGTGGGCCACCGGTCACTGACCGTCCCGCCGGGCGTACCAGTCCCGCAGGCCGGTCGCGTCGCGGCCGGTCCGCAACAGGCTCGCCATGAGCCGCATCGGGGCGTCGACGTGCCGGAAGAACGCCTGGTATCCCGCGCACAGATGATTGAGCCCGGCCTCACCACCGGGCGCGGTGGCGAACCGGTCCTTGGGGCACCCGCCGTTGCACGCGAACCGCACGTCGCACGACCGGCAGTACGCCGGCAGGGTGTCTAACTTGGCCTGCCCGAACGCCCGCTGGGCCGGCGAGTGGACGAGCTGCAGAAGCGTGCGGTCCTCGGTGATGTTGCCGAGCAGGTGCTCGGGGTCCACGAAGTGGTCGCAGGAGTAGAGGTCGCCGTTGTGCTCGAGCGCGAC
>JAFIHP010000091.1 GCA_017849335.1 Actinomycetales bacterium
AGCACGGAGGCGCGGGTGCGCCTGCGCATCCTGGAGGGCCGCCGGTCCCGGCTCGAGGAGCGCGTCGACGCGCTGCGCGAGTCGATGACCCGAGGCCGCGAGCGGGCTGACGCCTACACCCTCACCCTGCAGCAGCACGGGCTCGACGGGGCCGAGCGCGAGGTGCGCTGGCTCAACGAGCTCATCACGGCGGAGCGTTCCGCCGACACGACCACCACCGGCTCGACCATCAACACCAAGGAGAAGTAATGGGTTCGGTTCGCGTAGCCATCGTGGGCGTCGGCAACTGTGCCTCCTCGCTCGTCCAGGGCGTGGAGTACTACAAGGACGCCGACCCGGCGGACTTCGTGCCGGGCCTCATGCACGTCCAGTTCGGCGACTACCACGTGCGCGACGTCGAGTTCGTCGCCGCGTTCGACGTCGACGGCAAGAAGGTCGGCCTCGACCTCGCCGAGGCGATCGCGGCGTCGGAGAACAACACGCTGAAGTTCGCCGACGTTCCCCCGACCGGCGTCACGGTCCAGCGCGGCGTCACCCTCGACGGACTGGGCAAGTACTACCGGGAGATGATCCACGAGTCGGAGGCCGAGCCCGTCGACGTCGTGCAGGCGCTCAAGGACGCCAAGGCCGACATCGTCGTGTGCTACCTGCCCGTCGGCTCCGAGGACGCGGCGAAGTTCTACGCGCAGTGCGCGATCGACGCGGGCTGCGGGTTCGTCAACGCCCTGCCCGTGTTCATCGCCGGCACGCCCGCGTGGGCGCAGAAGTTCGTCGACGCCAACGTTCCGATCGTCGGCGACGACATCAAGAGCCAGGTCGGCGCGACCATCACCCACCGCGTCCTCGCGAAGCTCTTCGAGGACCGCGGCGTCATCCTGGACCGCACCTACCAGCTGAACGTCGGCGGCAACATGGACTTCATGAACATGCTCGAGCGTGAGCGGCTGGAGTCCAAGAAGATCTCGAAGACCCAGTCGGTCACCTCGCAGGTGTCCTCGCACGACCTGGGCGCCCGCAACGTCCACATCGGCCCGAGCGACTACGTCGCGTGGCTCGACGACCGCAAGTGGGCCTTCGTCCGGCTGGAGGGCCGGGCGTTCGGAGACGCTCCGCTGAACCTGGAGTACAAGCTCGAGGTGTGGGACTCCCCGAACAGCGCCGGCGTCATCATCGACGCGGTCCGCGCCGCCAAGATCGCCATGGACCGCGGCATCGGTGGCCCGATCCTGTCGGCGTCCAGCTACTTCATGAAGTCCCCGCCGGTGCAGTACACCGACAGCGAGGCCCGGCAGGCCGTCGAGGACTTCATCGCCGGCACCGTCGAGCGATAGCCCGACCACGCGCACCCGAGCCGCCCACCCGTCCGCGGGTGGGCGGCTCGCCGCATTCGGGGGAGGCCACCGCACCTGATCGGTCGTAAGGTCTGCCCTGCACCGCGGCAGCAGGCTGCGGGGAGGGGACCATCGATGAGCCAGCCCGTCACCACCGAGCGCCACGTCGGGCGCAGCGTCACCGCGATCGTGCTGTTCGTCGTCGCGACGCTCCTGCTGATCCCGGCCGTCGTGGGGCACTGGGGCAACCGCACGGTCATCGACACCGACCGATACGTCGACACGGTCGCCCCCCTGATCGACCAGCCGGAGGTGCAGGCGGCCCTGTCGACCGCGGTCACCGACCAGATCACCGCCCAGCTCGACACCGAGGCGCAGGTCCAAAAGCTGCTCGGCAACGTCCTGCCCGGCGACTCCGGTCTCTCCGGGATCCTGTCGGCACCCATCGCCTCCGGCATCAACGGCCTCATCGGCAACCTCGTCACGAAGTTCGTCGCCTCCGAGCAGTTCGCGCAGGTGTGGGTCGCGTTCAACCGGGCGGCCCAGCAGAGCGCGGTCCGGATGCTCGAGGGCAGCAACGACGGCATCGTCCAGCTGCAGGGCGACAACCTGGTGATCGACGTGTCCGTCGCCCTGCAGTCGATCCAGACCTACCTCGTCGACTCCGGCGTCTCCGCCGCCGCGAACATCCCGCTGCCGTCCACGACGCGCTACGTCACCATCGCGAACACGCCGGTCCTCGCCCAGGCCCGGTCGTTCTACCAGGTCGCCGGTCCGGTGCTGAGCTTCCTGCCGATCCTCGTCGCCCTGCTCTACCTGCTGGCGATCGTGCTGTCGCGTTACCGGGCCCGCACCGTCGTCACGCTGGGCGTCGTCCTCGTGGCCGCGATGGTCGTCCTCCTCCTGGGCGTGAGCACGGGTGAGGGCGTGATCACCCAGCAGCTGTCGACGACGCCGTGGGCCGCCGCCGTCGACGCCTTCTGGTGGACGCTGCTGAACTACCTCGTCGCCGGCGCCCAGGGATTCCTGGCTCTCGGCATCGTGCTCATCGTCGCCGGCTGGTTCGCCGGGCGGACGTCGTCCGCGCGGTGGGCCCGCGGCCACATCACCCGGGGGCTCGCCGACCTCTCCGGCCGCTCGCGGCCGGGCCAGCAGGGCGTGGTGCCCCAGGCGGCGCTGCCGTGGCTGCGCGGCGCGTCGTACCTGATCGGACTCGTGCTGCTCGTCCTGTCCGGAACCTTCAGCGTCAGCACCGTGCTGTGGACCAGCGCCCTCGTCGCCGGGCTCATCACCGTGATCCAGCTGCTGGCCGGCCCGGCGCACAGCGAGCCCGCCCTGCCGGCCGCGCCGTCGGCGCCGGAGGCTCCCGCCCTCGCCTGAGGTGCGGCCCGCCGTCAGGCGGGCGGGTCCGCGGGGGCCGA
>JAFIHP010000012.1 GCA_017849335.1 Actinomycetales bacterium
ATCTTCCCCGACCGCGGCTCGATCATCCGCCTGGTCGGCGCCGTCCTGGCCGAGCAGCACGACGAATGGGCCGAAGGCCGCCGCTACCTCGGACTCGACGTCCTCGCCCGCGCGCAAGCCGTCATCAACACCGAAACGGAGGACACCAGCGACATCACACTCCAGGCGCTCGGCGCCTGAACCACGACGACGAAGGATCAGCCGTCGTACACCACCCCAAAGGACTTGACCGGCGCCTGACCCGGTTATCCGGGCGCGTGATCTGGACGATGATTCGTCCGGGACGAGTGTGCGTTGTGCCTGCACCGAAGCCGCCGGAGTTCCGGAGGCGTGCGCTGGACCTGGTCGAGCAGGGAAGCGCGGTCCAGGAGCTCGCTGTGGACGGGTCCTGTCGCTGTGACCTGCCGGGTTCTCTACATCGCCCCGTCGACCTACCACGAGGCGATCCGTCGACCCAAGACCCGGCGTCGGCAATCCGACACCGTAGGCTTCGATCACCTGTCGGCGCTGCTCCGCAGTAGCCAAATCGCTTGCAGTGGTTCGCGACGCGCTGCTAGGGTCGATCGCCAGTCACGACCGGGGGCAACCAATGACGCGTCATCGAGTTCTTTGCGCTGCTGCTGCGGTCACATTCGCGCTCGGCGCCACTGTGTTGTTCGCGCCGTCGGCGTCGGCGCAGGGTGCTCCCATCGTTTGGAATCAGGCCGTCGCCGTGCCCTCGGCTTCCTCGCCGTGCCCGGTCACCACCGACGTGGAGAAGGCGAGTGGCTGGACCGAGTGGTCGTCGTCGTGGGACACCTGGCCCAACGGCGGCAAGGGGGGCAACGTCTGCAATCGCTCGATCACGTGGGCGCACGAAGCCGAGGGCGGTCCGGTGACGCGTTGCGTCTTCGTCGGTAGATACGGCGGCGATTCGAGAGACTACTGGACGTTGATTACAGGTTCGTACGCTTACGATCCGACCGCCTATTGGGACGCTGCATGCACGGATGCACACGGCCGATTGGGCCTCAATCTCGTGTCCGCCTCCTCGCTAGGCGCCGCCGACGCGCTCTGTGCGATGTTCCTTCCCAGCACGCCCGACGCCCGTGTCCTGACCAGGTACGGAATGAATCCGTACAACCCGAGCGTGTGGGGCTGCGACAAGTGGTGATCGCTGTCGTTCGGCCATTCCGGGTGCAGGGCAGAAGAGCCTCAGTGGGCACGCGGGGGCGTTCTTTCTCGGGGAGCAGGGGTTCGCGCCGACGATGACGTCTCCACCTGACGCGTTGGAGTCAGAAGCCTCGCCGCGCGGCGGGTCCGGCGGGGGCGGGCGTCCGGATCGAACACGATCGTGTAGAGCGGGTCGGCCAACAGGCGGGTCCGTCGCCGCCCCAGACGAAGACGAGGTCCGCCCCGGCCTTCAGTGCCTCACGAGCTACCTCGGGGATCTGCTTGCTCTTGGCGACGTCGTACCAGAGCGGGTCGCTGACCCCTCCGGACCTCGAGCGCCTTCCGGAGCTGGCTGAGCCCTCCTCCGAGCGTCTTCCCGACATGGGCGATGACTGCGACCGTGGTCAACGTTCGTCCTCCTCCGCGGCAAGGAAGTAGCCGCCCGGGGGCGGTTACCCACGCGATGCTCGGGTGAAACGTCTCCGGACGGCAATTCTGCCGAGTCGGGCGTGGGACGGACCTGACTTCTGGGAGGACGGCAGACTCCGTGATCGGGATCGCCTCGCGAAGGATCGGCAGGGGATTAGCATCCTCCGCATCCGTAGCGGGTCTCGCTGGCTGGCGGCTCCAGCCACGGTCTCGAGGAAGGATCGAGATGTCGATGCGTGTCCGCTACGTCGTCCTGTACGTCAATGACGCCGAGGTCTGCCGCCGGTTCTGGATCGAGCAGGTGGGCATGGTCGAGAAGGACCGCAAGGAGTTCGGCGAGTATTCCGTGGTCCAGGTCGGCTTCGCCGACCAGCCGTTCGCCTTCGAGCTCGTCCCGCTGGCGATGATGGCCGACAACCCGTACGGACTCGACCTCGCGACTCCGTCGATCGCCCTGTGCGTGGATGACCTCGAGCATGCGCGGGCGGAGCTCGTGAGCCGCGGAGTGACGGCGGCGGAGATCGGCGACCACGGGGGAGTGCAGAGTTTCGCGTTCAGTGATCCGGAAGGACGCTGGTTCGCCGTCACGAACTGACGTCAGCCCAGGAAGGCGCGAACCTGCCGTGCGAGCTCGACCGAGGCGTCGATCTCGAGCCTGCGGTTGGTGAGGCTCTCGACGTTGATCCCGAAGGGCAGTCCGAGGCGGCGGCAGAACGCGATGAGGGCTCGGGCGTTGACGAGGCACTGCTCGAAGGACACGGACAGAGGGTCGTCCGAGCGGTCGATCTCGGTGCGCAGCCAGTCGGGGACGTCGATACCGAGCCAGGCCATGAACTCCAGGGTCCTCGTCGAGCCGCATGGTGCGAGGGTAAGCACCACCGGGCGCGGCTCCTCACCGCGGTCCCGGCAGCCGTACGCGTAGTCGGACAGCAGGTTCCGCGTGTGATCCAGGTCGTAGCAGACCTGCGAGACGAAGAACTCGCAGCCCGCGTCCTGCTTGCGCAGCATGCGCGCGTGCTCGGCTCGCGCCGTCACGTGCCGCTCTGCGATCACCACGCCACCCAGGCGCGGCGCGCCCGGAAGCGCGGCGTGGCGCCGATAGGCGTCGGACAGGCTGGTTCTCACCGCCTGCTGACGCGAGGCGGCCCCGACGAGGACGGTCAGCACCCGGTCGCGGTCCGCCGTCGACATCCAGTCGTCGAGCTCGTCACCGGTGTACTTGCCGACAGCGCGGTAGACTACGACCGGGCCTGACCAGCTCGTCAGGTGACGGTCGAGGAACACCGCCGGATCCATCATCGGCATGAACGGGAACGGCCGTGGCGTCACGGACCGGTCCGCTTCGGCATCCACGTCGTAGAGGACGAGCCCGTCGACCTGCACGGATCGGATCCGGGCCAGGGCCGCCTCGGCGATCACGGCAGCGTCGTCGGGGGACGTGGTCTCGCGCGGGGGAGTCAGGCCGTAGAGCAGGACGCCGTCGCGGGCGCGGGCCAGGAGCTCGGCGGCCGGAGGCGTGTCGGCGGAGGCCATCGACGCATGATGCCAGGCCGATTCGGCGTCTGACTGCCTACGATCATGGCGTGATGCCCGAGCCCGGTCCAGACGAGATCCGCCGCCTGCTGGGGCTGGAGCCGCACCCGACCTGCGGGTACGTCAGCTTGAGTTTCGTCGACGGCCAGTCGATCGCCCCCGGTGGGCTCCCCGAGCCGTTCGCTGGGGCCGGCCGCTGGGGTCCGCGCTGTACTTCATGGTGACGCCCGAGCGGCCCGTCCGGCTGCACTGCATCCGCAACGACCAGCTGTACCACCGGTATCTGGGCGATCCGCTCGAGGTCCTGCTGCTCCGGCCCGACGGCACGCACGCGGTCGAGGCGGTGGGCCCGGACCTGGCCGCCGGCCAGCACCTGCAGCTGCTCATTCCCGGGGGTACGTTCCACACCGCGCGCGTCGCTTCGGATCAGTGGTTCCTGGGCGCCAGCACGGAGTGGCCGGGCGTCGATCCGGCTGACGTGGTCATCGGCGACACGGACGAACTCGCCAGGAGATTCCCGGCCGCCGCAGGGCTGATCTCCGACTTCACCGCAACCTGAGCGGCCCGGGTCGCTCAGGCCCGCGGAGCTCTGACGAGGGGCTCAGGCGTACGGCGGCCGCGTCGGACGTCCGCTGTCGTCGATGAGCAGCAAGATGCCGGAGATCCAGTTGTGCCGGCGGAGGCGTACAGGTTCGGCCGGGCGGGGTAGGCGTACGGCTGGAGTGGTGCGGACGTCAACGAGGATCCGCAGGTCGGGCAGAACGCTGCGTCGGCCGGGGTTGCGTGGCCGTTCGGGCAGGGCATGCGTCGACCGTATCCGTGGACACGTGACGACGAACACCTAGCGGGCCGGCGGCGGCGCTGGCACACTGAGGCACCCACGGGCAATCCCCGATGGAGCAGGTCCTCCCCGCGCACACCGCGGGCTCATGGACGCTCCTGCCACGTCCGCAACCGACCAAAGGGATCTCCCGTGGAACACGCGACTCGTACTGCCCCTGCCGGCTATGAACCGCCACCTGCGCTCGACCCGCTCGACGACGATCCGGCCTTCCCGCTCCATCAGCGCGGCAAGATCGAGGTCCGCCCCACGATCCGGGTCCGCGACAACGACGGGCTCGCGCTCGCCTATACGCCCGGGGTGGGTCGTGTGTCTGCGGCGATCGCGGCCGATCCGTCCTTGGGCTGGCGGTACACGTGGCGCTCGAACTCGATCCTCATCGTGACCGACGGGACGGCCGTGCTCGGCCTCGGCGACATCGGACCGATCGCGGCGCTGCCGGTGATGGAAGGTAAGTCGCTGCTGTTCAAGGAGTTCGGCGGCATCGACTGCGTCCCGATCTGCCTGGACACGACGGACGTCGACGAGATCGTCGACACGGTCGCGCGGATCGCTCCCGCCTACGGCGGCATCAACCTCGAGGACATCTCGGCACCGCGGTGCTTCGAGATCGAGCGACGCCTGCAGGACCGTCTCGACATCCCCGTCTTCCATGACGATCAGCACGGCACCGCCGTCGTCGTCACCGCGGCCCTCCGGAATGCGGCCAGGCTGACGGGGCGGTCGGTTGCAGACCTGCGTGTGGTGATCTCGGGCGCCGGCGCTGCCGGTGTGGCGATCGCCGAGATGCTGCTCGCCGCTGGGGTGGGTGACCTGGTCGTATGCGATCGCGGAGGCGCACTGCACATCGACCGCGACGGGCTGCACGACGTCAAGCGCGATCTCGCCGCACGCACCAACAGCGCGGGACTGCGCGGAACCATCCACGACGCCCTGGGCGGTGCGGACGTCCTGATCGGCGTCTCGGGCGGGACGATCCCCGAGTCCGCCGTGCGAGGGATGGCGCCGCGCGCCATCGTCTTCAGCCTTGCCAACCCGATCCCCGAGATTCACCCGGACCTGGCGCGGGCCGCGGGCGCCGAGGTCGTGGCCACGGGTCGCAGCGACTTCGCGAACCAGATCAACAACGTCCTGGCCTTCCCGGGGATCTTCCGGGGTGCCCTCGATGCGGGTGCGACGCGCGTCACCGAGGGGATGAAGCTGGCGGCGGCGGAGGCGATCGCCGCCCTCGTCAGCGACGAGCTCGCCCCCGATCGCATCGTGCCGGACCCGTTCGACCCGCGCCTGGCCGTCAGCGTCGCCGAGGCGGTGGGACGCGCTGCGGTAGCCCAGGGCGTCGTCCGCGGGGCGACGCGATCACCCTCCTAGGTCGAGGATCCCTACAGAACCGTCCGGGAGCCGGCGCCGACGTCGTAGTGGAGCGTCCGCGAGCAGACCTCGCCGCCGCGTCCACCGTGTGGCCACTCGGCCCAGCTGGCGGCCCACCCGCCGCCGGCGACGCCGGCCCAGTTCAGGTCGGAGCTGGCGACTGCGTCGCAGCCTCCAGGAGTGGGCATCCCGACCTGCTGGATCACGTCAGCGGGCTCGCGGCCGGCCTCTGCGTCTGTGCCCGGACCCGTTCCGGCCAGCACGGTGATAGCAATCTCCAGCTGCTGGGGCACCCACTCGTAGCCGATCGAGAATGTCGTCGCACCGATGCTGGCCAAGGTCACGGTCGCGTGGCCGGAGTTCCACACCGCGCCCCCGTCCGGCGTCGTCGATCCGCCGTTCGTGACCGACCACGTGACGATTCCGGGTGTGCTGCTTGTCAGGGGGCAGTCGCCGCCGGTCGGGTCGGGCGTGATGGTGAACGTGTCGCCGACGTGGCCGGCCATCGACGAACTGCTGACGGTGCCACTGCCGCTGCAGAAGTACGTGACGTTGCCCAGGTCGGCCGCGGCGGCGGTTGGTGCTGTGACGAGAGCGGTGAGGCCGATGCCGAGCAGGCCGAGACCGCCGGCGCCGACGCGGCTGAGCGAGAGCCGACTGACCAGGGAGCTCAGATCGTGGGCCACGAGTGTCCGTTCGAGTGCGTGGGTGGCCGCTTGAGTCGGCCCGGGCGGGAGCTGAGCGGGGAACAATCTCACGCAATCGCCTCGCTCGCGAGGACCGGTGCCTTCCAGGCGCGGCGCGCCGGGATCGGCAGTCCCGCTGCCGGGCGAGGTCGACCCGTTCGGGTGAGGCATCGCGTGCCGATCAGGCGTAGCCTCGATCCGGACCGGCAGGCCCGGCCCGGTGAGCGAGGGTGGTCATGGCTCAGAGGTTCACGGGGAAGATCGCGCTCGACGTGCGGGACTCGGTCCCGGACTGGGCGCCATACCTCGCCCCGCGTGCCCCGAAGGGCTCTCCGAACGTCCTGATCGTCGCCTGGGATGACGTCGGCTACGGGGCGATGGACGTCTTCGGCGGCCCGATCAAGACGCCGACCATGCAGCGGATCGCCGACCGGGGCGTTCGCTTCGGCAACTTCCACACGACCGCCCTGTGCTCGCCGACCCGCGCGTCCCTGCTGACAGGGCGCAACGCCACGACGACCGGCATGGCGACGATCGCCGAGTTCGCGTCCGGGTTCCCCGGGATCTCCACGCGAATCCCGTTCGAGACGGCGATGATCTCCGAGGTCCTCGCGGAGCGCGGCTACAACACGTACTGCGTGGGGAAGTGGCACCTGACACCCGGCGAAGAGTGCAATGTCGCCGCCTACAAGGGCCGCTGGCCCTTGGGCCGTGGTTTCGAGCGGTTCTACGGGTGGCTCGGGGGTGAGACGAACTCGTACTACCCCGACCTCGTCCACGACAACCACCCGATCGAGCCGCCGGCTCGACCCGAGGACGGGTACCACCTCGCGGACGACCTCTCGAACCGGGCGATCCAGTTCATCCAGGACGCGAAGACGATCGACCCCGACAAGCCGTTCTTCCTGTACTTCGCCCCGCAGGCCGGTCACGCCCCCCACCTCGTCCCACTCGAGTGGGCCGATCGCTACAAGGGCACCTTCGACGCGGGATACGAGGCGATCCGACACGAGATCCTCGCGCGCCAGGTCGAGCTCGGGCTGCTGCCGGAGGGCACGGTGCTGTCCGGCATCAACCCGCACGGGGAGCCCGATCGCACGGGTCCGAACGGCGAGCCGTGGCCCCTGCTGGACACCGTGCGTCCCTGGGACTCGCTGTCGGCTGACGAGCAGCGGCTGTTCGTCCGCATGGCGGAGGTGTTCGCCGGCTACATCTCCTACTACGACGACCGTCTCGGTCGGATCATCGACTACCTCGAACAGGCCGGTGAGCTGGACAACACGTTGATCGTCGTCATCTCCGACAACGGCTCGAGCGGGGAGGGCGGTCCGAACGGCACGTTCAACGAGTGGCGATTCTTCAACGGGCTCGCCGACTCGACCGACCTCGTTCTCGAGCACATCGACGAGCTCGGGACGCCCGCCTCGAACAACCACTACAACACCGGCTGGGCCTGGGCGCTCGACACGCCCTTCCCCTACTGGAAGCGGTGGGCCGGCTACGAGGGCGGCACTGCCGACCTGTGCCTCGTGTCGTGGCCCGACCGGATCGCGCCCAGTACCGAGGTGCGGCACCAGTACGTCCACGCCGTCGACGTCGTCCCGACGATCTACGAGCTGCTGGACATCACGCCGCCCGCCGTCATCAACGGGTACGAGCAGCTGCCGATCGAGGGGCAGAGCTTCGCGCCCGCGATCAGCGACCCGACAGCGCCGAGCAAGTCGACGCAGTTCTTCACGATGCTCGGACAAAGGGCGATCTACCACGATGGCTGGCTCGCCTGCACGGTCCATCCGCCGCTGTCCAGCTGGGGGCACTTCGACCAGGACGAGTGGGAGCTGTACCACCTCGACGTCGACCGCTCGCAGTCGACGAACCTCGCCGCCGCCGAGCCGGAGCGGCTCGCCGCCATGACCGCGCTGTGGTTCGAGTGCGCTGACCGGTACCACGGCCTGCCCCTGGACGACCGGTCCGCGCTCGAGCAGGTGCTGGCGGAGCGTCCGCACCCCGCCGCCGACCGCACGCGTTTCACCTTCTACCCCGACTGCGCCGACGTCCCGGAGTCGGCCGGGCCGATGATCCCCGGGCGCTCGTACACGATCGCCGCCGGGGTCGCTGTCGACGAGCCGGGTGCTGACGGAGTGCTCTGGGCGGCAGGTGGCGTCGCGGGAGGGCACACCCTGTACGTGAAGGACTCCCGGCTCCACTACACGTTCAACTGGGTCGGGACCCACCTCCAGGAGTTCGTCGCCGACCGTGAGCTGTCCGTCGGCGAGCACCTGTGCGTGGCGGAGTTCGTCGCGACAGGCCCGAGCGCCGACCCGCACATGCCCGGTGCGACCGGAACGCTCACGCTGTACGTGGATGCCGACGCGGTGGCCTCCGGAACCCTGACCACCCAACCGGGGTACTTCTGCCTGACCGGGGACGGGATCTCGGTCGGGCGCGACAGCGGCTCCGCCGTGACGCCGGACTACCAGGCGCCGTTCCCGTTCACCGGCGGCATGATCGACAAGGTCGTCGTCGACCTGTCGGGTGAGCGCTACGTCGACCACGAGTCCCAGGTTCGCGGGTGGTTCCTGATTGACTGAGGCGCCTGCCCGTCGACCCGCCGGGCCACGGGCATTCCACGTGATGTCGAAGCCGACCGGCGCGATCTGCAACCTGGACTGCGCCTACTGCTTCTTCCTGGCCAAGGAGGAGCTGTACCCCGGCAGCGGCTTCCGCATGCCGCCGGAGGTCCACGAGACCTACGTCCGCCAGTTGCTGGACGCCCACCGCGGCGTCGACGAGGTGGTCATGGCCTTCCAGGGCGGCGAGCCGACGCTGATGGGGATCGACTTCTTCCGGCGCACCCTCGCTCTCGAGCAGCAGATCGCCGCGCCCGGGCAACGCGTGCTCAACACGCTGCAGACCAATGCGACGCTCATCGACGACGAGTGGGCGGCGTTCCTCGCGGAGAACGGCTTCCTGGTCGGGGTGTCCATCGACGGCCCGCGGGACCTGCACGACCGGTACCGCGTCGACAAGGGCGGCAAGCCGACGTTCGACCGCGTCATGGCCGGGATCGATGCGCTGCGACGGCACGACGTCGACTGGAACGCGCTCGTCACGGTCAACGCCGCGAACGGCGACCACGGCCGGCGGGTCTACACCTTCCTGCGCGACGAGGTCGGTGCCTCCTACATCCAGCTGATCCCGGTCGTCGAGCACGTGTCGGGCGATCGGGCGAGTGAGCGCTCGGTCTCGGGGGAGCAGTACGGAGCGTTCCTCATCGAGGTGTTCGACGAGTGGGCGCGGCACGACGTGGGCGACGTCTTCGTGACGATGTTCGACACGGCGCTGGCGCACTGGCTGGGCATCGAGAACGGCGGAGCGTGCGTGCAGGCGCGGACCTGCGGCGACGCTGTCGCGCTCGAGCACAACGGCGACCTCTACTCCTGCGACCACTTCGTGGACCCCGAGCACCTGCTCGGCAACATCACCGAGGGCCGCACGCTTCTGCAGCTCGTCCAGTCGCCGGCCCAGCGCGCTTTCGGTCAGGCGAAGCTGGACACCCTGCCCGCATACTGCCGGTCGTGCGACGTGCGGTTCGCGTGCAACGGTGGGTGCCCCAAGGACCGGTTCGCCACGCCGCCGGGTGGCGAGGCCGGGCTCAATCATCTGTGCGCGGGATACCAGGCGTTCTTCCGGCACGTCGACACCCCGATGCGGCTCATGGCGAGCCTGCTGCGGACCGGTCGCGACGCGACCGGCCTGCGGGACTGGTAGGCCCGGCGGGACGGTGAGTGACCGGTGGCCCACGCCTGGTCGAGCGCAGCGACGAGCTGCGCTGTGGGCTGTGCCCCGCTGAGGCCGTACTGGCCGTAGATGACGAAGAACGGCACTCCGGAGATCCCCAGGCGAGC
>JAFIHP010000092.1 GCA_017849335.1 Actinomycetales bacterium
CGTCGTCGAGGTGTGGGCGCCGAGCCGGTACGTCCGCCCGTTCTGGGGCGTCGGCGTGCTCGGCGGCTACACGACGTTCTCGGCCTACACGACCGAGACCGCCGGACTCGTTCGCGAGGGAGCGTCGGCGACGGCCCTGGTCTACCTGTTCGGATCCGTGGCGGCAGGCCTGCTCGCCACGGTCGTCGGGATGTGGGCCGTCCGCGCCCTCGTCACCGGACCTCGAGACCGACCCGAAGGGAGTCCGCAATGAAACGTCAGGGACCGGCGATGAGACTCACGGTGTTCCTCGGTGAGTCCGACCAGTGGCATCACCATCCGGTGTACGCCGAGATCGTGCATCGGGCGCACGCCGCCGGGTTGGCCGGAGCGAGCGTGCTGCGTGGAGTCGAGGGCTTCGGAGCTTCCTCGGTCGTGCACACCGCACGGCTGCTGAGCCTCTCCGAGGACCTGCCGGTGGTCGTCGTCATCGTCGACGAGGAGGAGAAGATCGAGGCGTTCCTGCCCCAGCTGGACGAGCTGATCACCGAAGGGCTGGTCATCCTCGACCCGGTGCGGGTCATCACCTACGTCGGCCGGTCACCGGAAGGCGCGTGAGCCGGTGCTGCTCCTGTTCGCGATGCTCGGCGCCGCCGTCGGCGCTCCGAGCCGGTGGGTCCTCGACCAATGGGTCCAGTCCCGGCACGACAGCGTCTTCCCCTGGGGCACGCTGGTCATCAACGTCCTGGGTTCGCTCGTTCTCGGCGCGCTCCTCGGTCTCGCGTCGACCGGACATGCGTCGACGGGGGTCCTCGTCCTCGCCGGGACGGGCTTCTGCGGCGGGTTCACGACGTTCAGCACGTTCGGGTACGAGACGGTGCGGCTCGCCCAGCAGGGGTCGTCGTCCTCGGCGGCGCTCAACGTCGGCCTGAGCCTGGGCGCCGGCCTCGCCGCTGCGCTCGTCGGCTGGTACGCGGTCACGTGGTGGTCCTAGCCGTGGCCGCTCCGGCTCGCCGGCATGTCGGCCGGTCCCGATAGCGTCCGCGGCATGGCGAGGGCGACGACGACGTTCCGGTGCTCGGCGTGCGGCGCCGAGACGGGCCGGTGGAGCGGTCGCTGCCTGCGTTGCGGGGAGTTCAACACCGTCGCCGAGGTCGCGGTCGCCGCGACGGCGCCCGGGCGAAAGGCGTCGGGGCGGGGTCAGGCGCCGCTCGCCCCCGCGCGCAAGGTCTCGGAGATCACCGCCGCCGGGCCGGTCCCGCGGACGAGTACCGGGCTCGCCGAGTTCGACCGCGTACTCGGCGGCGGCCTCGTAGCGGGTCAGGTCCTGCTTCTGTCCGGCGAGCCGGGTGCCGGCAAGAGCACCTTGCTGCTGACGGTCGCCGACACGATCGCCGAGCGCACCGGCCGTCCGGCGCTGTACGTGTCGGGGGAGGAGTCCGTCGACCAGATCGCCGTACGGGCACGCCGGATCGGGGTGGGCAGCCCGAACCTCCTGCTCGCCGACGAGAACGACCTGGCCGCCGTGATCGGCCACGTCGACGCCCACGGTTCGGATGTCGCGCTCGTCATCGTCGACTCCGTCCAGTCGATCGCCTCGGCCGACGTCGAGGGCCGAGCCGGCGGGGTGGCTCAGGTGATGGAGGTCGCCCAGGCCCTCACCCGCGTCGCCAAGGACCGGGGGATCCCGGTCTGCCTCGTCGGGCAGGTCACCAAGGAGTCGGTCGTGGCCGGGCCGCGGGCGCTCGAGCACATCGCGGACACCACGCTGACGCTCGACGGCGACCGGCACACGTCGCTGCGGCTGCTGCGCGCCGTGAAGAACCGCTACGGCCCCGCGGACGAGGTCGCCTGCTTCGAGCAGACCGACGGCGGGCTGCGCGAGGTTCCCGACCCGAGCATGCTGTTCCGGGGGCACCGCGACGCCGCGGTCCCCGGCACGTGCGTCACCGTCACCATCGAGGGCCGGCGGCCGATGCTGGCCGAGGTCCAGGCGCTCGCCGCTCCGACCACCAACCCGAACCCCCGCCGCGGGGTGTCCGGCCTGGACTCCGCCCGCGTCGCGATGCTGCTTGCCGTCACCGAGCGCGTGGCCCGACTGAAGCTGTTCGACAAGGACGTGTTCGTCGCGACGGTCGGCGGGATGCGCCTGACCGACCCCGGCTCCGACCTGGCGACCTGCCTGGCCATCGCGTCGGCCGCCTCGGAGGTACCCGTCCCGATCGACGTCGCTGCCATCGGCGAGGTCACCTTGTCCGGCGACGTCCGTCGCGTCCCCATGATCGGGCAGCGGGTCGCCGAAGCCGTCCGGCTGGGCTACCGGCGCATCCTCGTCCCGCCTGGCACCCGCGAGGCCCTGGAGCCGCGGCAGTCCGGCGGCTCGGTGATCGAGGTCGGCGACCTGGCGCACGCCCACCGCGCGACGTCCTAGTGTCGCAACTGCGTCGCACCCGTGCACTGATTCGGTAGCGCCCGAGCGCAGCCGCCGTTCGCCGGGACCAGCCGTCGCCTGGATCGGCCTATCGTCGGGGGAATGTCGTCCCCGAGGCTGTTGATCGCCGACGTCGACGACACCCTCGTCGGTGACCCCGAGGCGTTGATCCGGCTGACGGTTCGCCTGCGAGCCGACGACATCCGCCTCGTCCCCTGCTCGAGCCGGCCGATCGACAGCCTGCGTGCGGACGCGGCGTTCGCGTCGCTGCCCGCCGTGGCGGTCATCGGCGCTCTCGGAACGCAGGTGGAGCGCGGACGTGTTCGCGACGTCCGCTGGGAGGACCGGTTCGCCGGGTTCCCGCGCGCGGAGGTCACCGACCTGCTCGCGGCGTATGGTCCCGCGCACGATCCGTCGCTCCAGGGGCCGGCGAAGGTCAGCCACGCTGTCCCGCGGCCCGACTGGCCCGCGGCGGCCCGCGCCGTCCGGGACCTGGACCCGACTCTTCGCGTCGTCACGTCCGGGGAGTCGAACCTCGACGTGATCCCGCGCGGCGCCGGCAAGGCGAACGCCGCCCGTTACGTCGCCGCCCAGCTCGGTGTCCCGTGGAGCCAGGTCGTCACGGCGGGCGACGCCGAGATCGACGCCGACCTGCTCGTGGCCGGGCTCGGGATCGCCGTCGGAAACGCCACGCCCGGACTTCGCGCCGTCCTCGCCGGCCGCGCCTACCAAGCGGAGGCGCACTTCGCAGACGGTGTCATCGAGGGCTTGGACCACTACGGACGAATGGAAGGAAGCGATCAGGATGGCTGATCGACTATCGATTCTGATGATGTCGACGCACGGCTACGTGTCCGCGGATCCGCAGCTGGGGATGCCGGACACCGGGGGGCAGGTCGTGTTCGTCCTCGAACTGGCCCGGCACCTGAACGAGCAGGGCCATCGGGTCGACATCGTGACCCGCAGGTTCGAGGACCAGCCGGAGTACGACGAGATCGCCGACGGGCTGAGGGTGTGGCGTATCCCGTTCGGCGGCAACGAGTTCATCCGCAAGGAACGGATGCACGAACACCTCCCCGAGCTCAGCCAGAACCTGCTCGCCGCGATCCGTGACCGGGGGCTGCGTTACGACGTCGTGTCCTCGCACTACTGGGACGCCGGCTGGGCGGCCCGGACGGTGTGCCAGGAGATGGACATCCCGCACGTGCACACCCCGCACTCCCTGGGCGTCTGGAAGCGCGACGAGATGGGGGACGAGCCGGACGCCGAGGCGACGTACCGCTTCGAGGAGCGCATCCAGAAGGAGTTCCTCGTCTACCGCAGTGCCGATCGGGTCATCGCGACCACGCCCCAGCAGGCCGAGTCGATCGTCGACCGCTACGAGATCCCGCGCCGGAACGTCGTGATGATCCCGCCCGGCCTCGACGTCCGGCGCTACCTGCCGGTCTCCGGAAGTCGCGTGCGCACCCTGCGGACCCGCCTCGGATTCCGCCGCCACGACGTGTACACGGTCGGCCGGGCTGCGCACAACAAGGGGTACGACCTCCTGCTCCGGGCCATGCCGCAGCTGAAGCAGGCCGTGCCCGACGCCCGCCTCGTCCTGGCCGTCGGCGCCGACGCGCCGGCGGACCATCGCCGGGTCCGACGGTGGCGGGCGCTCGCGAGCGACCTGGGCATCTCCGCGGACGTCGAGTGGCGCGGGCACGTCCCCGACGAGCAGATGGCCGACCACTACCGGGCCGCAGGCGTCTTCGCCCTCCCGTCGCGCTACGAGCCGTTCGGGATGACGGCGATCGAGGCGATGGCCAGCGGCGCGCCCTCGGTCATCACCGTCCACGGCGGCCTGGAGGAGATGTTCGACTTCGGCAGCCAGGCGCTCTTCGCCGACCCCGCCCGGCCGACGGAGTTCGCGACCATGCTCAGCCTGCCGATGCGCTACCCCCGGCTGCGGGAGCGGCTGACGGTCGAGGGCGCGCAGTGGGCGGGTCGGACGTTCGGATGGTCCCGCATCGCCCAGCGCACCGCCGACGTGCTCTCCGAGACGATGGTCGACCGCGAGAACGGCCCGGCGACGTGGGAGCTGCCGGCTGCGAGGGTCGACGGGCAGGAGGGCGGCTAGCGCGGGTCCGCGGGGTGCGGGCTCAGCCCGAGGTCGAACCGGCCGTGCTCCAGCAGCAGCGTCCGTGCGCGGCACAGGCGCGCCAGCTCGTCATAGGCGGGCTGGCCGATCAGCGCCACGATCTCGTCGCGGCTGGACACGAACACCGGCTCGGATCCGACGTGCGCCTGCGGGTCCGACGTGCAGTACCAGTCGAAGTCGTGGCCGCCGGGACCCCAGTCCCGCCGGCGGTACTCGCCGAGGACGACGACGAGGTACTCGGTGCCGTCCTCCAGCGTCCGGTCTTCGTACGACCGTCGCAGCGGCAGCTGCCAGCACACCTCGGGCTTGGTCTCGACGAAGGAGACGCCCTCCGCGTCGGCCAGGTGGTGGAGGGCGCAGCCGTAGCCGCCCGGGAAGTCCTTGTCGTTGTGGAAGATGCACGCGCCTTCGACGACACGGGTCTTGTCCTCGCCGTCCTCCTTCTGCGTCCAGCCCTTCTTGTGGCCGGTCGCGTGGCGCTGCCACTGCTCGGGGGTGAGCTTCTCGACCCAGGTCGCGACGCGCCGCCGGTCCTGCTTGTCGGCGAAGTGCGCGCCGTGCGCGCAGCAGCCCACGTCGGAACGGTCGGCGTAGATACCCGGACAGCCGCGTCCGAAGATGCAGGTCCACCGGGAGGTGAGCCAGGTGAGGTCGGCCTTGATGAGCTGGTGGGGCTCGGCCGGGTCGACGAACTCCACCCACTGTCGTGGGAACTCCCCACGGACCTCGGCCATGCGCCCAGCCTAGGGCTTCGTCGGGGCAGGCGTTTGGGTCGGACGCCGGCCTTGACGGTAGTTTCGGAGGGTGCGCCTGGGAGTGCTGGATGTCGGCTCGAACACTGTCCATCTGCTGCTGGTCGACGCCCACTACGGAGCGGCACCCGTCCCGGCGTCCAAGCTGAAGATCCCGCTGCGGCTGGCCGAGCACCTCGAGGACGGCCGGATCGGCGAGGCGGCGATCGACGCCCTCGTGGAGTTCGCCGAGCGCAGCCAGCGGCTGGCCGAGGACAAGGGCGCGACGGAGATCATGGCGTTCGCGACGTCGGCCATCCGGGACGCCACCAACGGCGAGGAGGTCCTCGACCGCGTCCGCGAACGCACGGGTCTGGAGATCTCGGTCCTGACCGGCGACGACGAGGCCCGGTTGACCTACCTGGCGGCCCGCCGGTGGTTCGGCTGGTCCAGCGGCCGGATCCTCGTGCTCGACATCGGCGGGGGCTCGTTGGAGCTCGCGACGGGCACCGACGAGGAACCCGACGCCGCGGTGTCCCTCCCCCTGGGCGCGGGCCGGGCGACGCGCGCGTTCCTCGTGGGCGACCCGCCGACGCCGGAGTCGGTCCGCGAGCTCCGGCGGCAGGCGCGCGCGAGCATCGGCGATGTCGTCGGTCGGCTGCGCCGCCTCGGGGCGCCCAGCGTCGCCGTCGCGACGTCCAAGACCTTCAAGCAGCTGGCTCGCATCGGGGGAGCCGCTCCCTCGAGCGAGGGCGACTACGTGCGACGCGCGCTGCGGCTGGACCAGTTGCGCGAGATGGTCCCGCGCCTGGCGGAGATGACGGCCGCCGAGCGCAGCCGGATCCCGGGGGTCTCCGAGGGCCGGTCCGAGCAGATGGTCGCGGGCGCGGTCGTGGCGGAGGCGGCGATGGACCTCCTCGACCTGAGCGAACTCGTCGTGTGCCCGTGGGCCCTGCGTGAAGGGGTCATCCTGCGACGACTGGACGGGCTGCCACGATGACCGCCTCCGAGTCCTCCACCGACCTGCGGGGCCTCACCGCGGTCGAGGTCGCCGAGCGGGTCGCCGCCGGCAAGGTCAACGTCACGCCGGATGCCCACAGTCGCAGCTTCGCCGACATCGTCCGTGCGAACACGTTCACCTGGTTCAACGGCCTGATCGGCTCGCTGTGGGTCGTGATGCTGATCGTGGCCCCGATCCAGGACTCGCTCTTCGGCTTCGTCATCGTCGCCAACACCGGCATCGGCATCATCCAGGAGTACCGCGCGGCCCGCACCCTGGCCAAGCTCGCGGTCCTCGGGGAGGCCCGACCGGTCGTCCGGCGCGACGGGGCGGACGTCGAGGTCAGCAGCTCGGAGATCGTGGTCGACGACCTCGTGGTCCTGTCGGCCGGCGACCAGCTCGTGGTCGACGGCGAGATCGTCGCGTGCCAGGGGCTGGAGATCGACGAGAGCCTCCTGACGGGCGAGGCGGACCCGGTCGACAAGGCCGTCGGCGACCAGGCGATGTCCGGGTCGTTCGCGGTGGCCGGATCCGGCGTCTACCGGGCGACGCGCGTCGGCCGGGACTCCTTCGCCGGCGGGCTCACCGAGGCGGCGAAGTCCTTCCACCTGACCAACTCCGAGCTGCGCGACGCGATCAACGGATTCATCCGGCTGGTGTCCTACCTGCTCGTGCCGGTGGGCCTGCTGCTCCTGTGGTCGCAGTGGGGCCGGGCGGGGCTGCCGATCGACGAGGCCATCCGCGGGACCATCATCGGCATCGTCACGATGGTGCCCGAGGGCCTGGTCCTGCTGACGTCGATCGCGATGGCCGTCGCGGTCATCCGGCTCGCGCAGAAGAAGGTCCTCGTCCAGGACATGCCGGCCGTCGAGGTGCTCGCCCGCGTCGACACGATCTGCGTGGACAAGACGGGCACCCTGACCGAGCCCGGGATGAGCGTCCAGGAGGTGCTCGCCCTTTCCGACGGATCCGACGCGCCGGACCTCGACGCGGTGCTCGGGGCGCTCGGAGCCAGCGAGACCAGCCCGAACCCGACCCTGCAGGCCGTCGCCGACCGGTTCGCCGCCCCGGGCTGGCCGATGGTGAGCAACGTCCCCTTCTCCAGCGCTCGCAAGTGGTCCGCCGCCTCCTTCGGCGATCACGGGACCTGGGTGATCGGGGCGCCGGAGATCCTCGCCAGCGACGACCCCGGCGTCCGCGACCGCGCCGACGCGGCCGCCGCAGATGGCGCACGCGTGCTCCTGCTGGCCCGCGCGCACGGCGAGCCGTCCGCGGAGGCCGGTCCCGGGCCGCTGACGCCGGTGGCCCTCGTGACGATCAGCCAGCAGCTGCGCGCGGACGCGGCCGAGACGGTGTCCTACTTCCTGTCCCAGGGTGTCTCCGTGAAGGTCATCTCCGGCGACAACGCCGCGACCGTCTCGGCGATCGCGACCCAGGCGGGGGTGCCCGGCGCCGACCACCCGGTCGACGCGCGCACCATGCCGACGGACACCGAGGAGCTGGCCGACGTGGTGGCCGGCTCGAGTGTCTTCGGGCGCGTGACGCCGACGCAGAAGCAGGAGATGGTCAAGGCGCTGCACGCGCGCAACTCGACGGTCGCGATGACTGGCGACGGCGTTAACGACGTTCTCGCGCTCAAGAGCGCGGACCTCGGGATCGCGATGGGCAGCGGATCGGACGCGACCCGCGCTGTGGCGCAGCTGGTGCTCCTGGAGAACAAGTGGTCCGTCATGCCGAGCGTGGTGGCCGAGGGACGGCGCGTGCTCGGCAACATCGAGCGCGTCTCCGACGTGTTCCTCACCAAGACGATCTACGCGATCATCGTGTCGCTGACGACTGCCGTGTTCGCCTCGGTGTTCCCCTTCCTGCCCCGCCACCTGTCGCTCATCGCCGCACTCACGATCGGCATCCCGGGCTTCTTCCTGGCGCTCATGCCGAACACCGAGCGGTTCCGCCCGGGCTTCCTGCGGCGCGTTCTGCTGTTCGCGGTGCCGTCCGGCGTGATCTGCGCCGCGGCGTCCCTCGCGACGTACGGGCTCTCGCGCGCGGCGTCCGCCACGGTGCCCGAATCCCAGTCGGCCGCGACGGTGACGCTGTTCATCGTTTCGACCGGGGTGCTCCTGCAGTCCGCCCGGCCGCTCAACGCCATCCGTATCGGGATCGTCGCCCTCATGATCGTCATGTTCGTCGGCGTCCTGGTCATCCCCTGGCTGTCGAACTTCTTCCTGGTGAGCGTCGGCCCGAACACGTGGTCCGCCATCGCGATCGTCCTGGGGCTGATCGGGGCGGTCGTGGTCTGGGTGGCCGCGATGATCACCGACCGCTGGCGCCGCCCGCCGGCCGAAGGTCGGACCTCGCCGTGACCGTCCGGGTCGGC
>JAFIHP010000013.1 GCA_017849335.1 Actinomycetales bacterium
ATCGCGAGCGCCTTCAGGCCGAGCTTCCAGCCCTGGAAGTAGATCTCCTCGACCTCTTCCACCGTCGCGGTCTCCGGCATGTTCACCGTCTTGGAGATCGCGCCGGAGATGAACGGCTGCACCGCCGCCATCATCCGCACGTGGCCCATCGGGGTGATCGACCGCTGGCCCATGGCCGTGTCGAACACCGCGTAGTGCTCGGGCTTCAGGCCGGGTGCGTCGACGACGTGGCCGTGCTCGGCGATGAACTCCACGATCGCCTCGACGGTCTCCTCGGCGTAGCCCAGCCGCCGCAGCGCCCGCGGGATCGTCTGGTTGACGATCTGCATGGAGCCGCCGCCGACGAGCTTCTTGAACTTCACCAGCGAGAAGTCCGGCTCGATGCCGGTCGTGTCGCAGTCCATCATGAAGCCGATGGTCCCGGTCGGCGCGAGCACCGAAGCCTGCGCGTTGCGCCAGCCGTTGACCTCGCCGATCCGCAGGCCGTCCTCCCACGCCTTCTGCGCCACCTTGAGGACGTCGGCATCCAGGCTCGTCGCGGTGCGGACGTTGTCGTTCGCCGCCGCGTGCTTGCGCATGACCCGCTTGTGCGCGTCAGCGTTGCGGGCGTAGCCCTCGTACGTGCCGACGATGCCGGCCAGCTCGGCGCTGCGCTTGTACGCGGTGCCGGTCATGAGGCTGGTGATCGCCGCGGCGAACGAGCGGCCCGCGTCGGAGTCATAGGGCAGGCCGGTGGCCATGAGGAGGGCGCCGAGGTTGGCGTACCCGATGCCCAGCTGGCGGTAGCGCTTGGTCGTCTCGCCGATCGGCACCGTCGGGAAGTCCGCGAAGCAGATGGAGATGTCCATCGCCGTGATGACGAACTCGACCGCCCGGGCGAACCGGACCGCGTCGAAGGTGTCGTCCTCCTTGAGGAACTTCAGCAGGTTCAGGCTCGCGAGGTTGCACGAGGAGTTGTCCAGGCTCATGTACTCCGAGCACGGGTTCGACGCGTTGATCCGACCGGTCTCCGGGTTGGTGTGCCAGTCGTTGATCGTGCCGTCGTACTGGATGCCCGGGTCGGCGCACGCCCAGGCCGCCTGCGCCATCGAGCGGAACAGGGTCTTGGCGTCGACGGTCTCGACGATCGAGCCGTCCAGCCGCGCCGTCAGGCCGAACTCCTCGCCGTCCTGGACCGCCTGCATGAACGCGTCGGAGACGCGGACCGAGTTGTTCGCGTTCTGGTACTGCACCGAGGTGATGTCGGCGCCGCCGAGGTCCATGTCGAAGCCGGCGTCACGCAGGACGCGGATCTTCTCCTCCTCGCGGACCTTGGTCTCGATGAACTCCTCGATGTCGGGGTGGTCGACGTCGAGCACGACCATCTTCGCCGCACGACGGGTCGCGCCGCCGGACTTGATCGTGCCCGCGGACGCGTCAGCACCGCGCATGAACGAGACCGGGCCGGACGCGGTGCCGCCGGAGGACTTCAGCAGCTCCTTGCTCGAGCGGATCCGCGACAGGTTCAGGCCGGCACCGGAGCCGCCCTTGAAGATCAGCCCCTCCTCCTTGTACCAGTTGAGGATCGAGTCCATCGTGTCGTCGACCGCGAGGATGAAGCAGGCGCTGACCTGCTGCGGGGAGACCGTGCCGACGTTGAACCACACCGGGGAGTTGAAGCTGAACACCTGGTGCAGAAGCATGTAGGTGAGCTCGAGCTCGAAGACCTCGGCATCGGCGTCGGTCGCGAAGTACCCGTGCTCACGGCCGGCGGCGACGTAGGTCGACACGACCCGGTCGATCAGCTGGCGCAGGCTCCACTCCCGCTCCGGCGTGCCCACCGCGCCGCGGAAGTACTTGGTGGTGACGATCGTGGACGCGTTGACGCTCCAGAAGTCCGGGAACTCCACCCCGCGCTGCTCGAAGACCGTCTCGCCGGTCTTCCAGTTCGTCTGCACGACGTCGCGCCGCTCCCACGTGACGGCGTCGTACGGGTGCACCCCCTCGGTGGTGTAGAGCCGTTCGACGGTCAGCCCCGGATTGCCCAGCGTGTTGTGGACGAACGACGGGGCCGCCTGGTCGAGCGGGTTGCTGGTGACGGTCATGCGCGTGCCTTCCTCGGTGGACTGCTGGGGGGACTACTGGGGGTGGGAAGAAGTGGTGGAGGTGCTGGCCGGCTCCTCGCCGGTCGGGTCCTGCTCGGCGCGTAGCAGCGCGATCTCGGCCTCGAAGTCCTCGAGGGTGTCGAAGGAGCGGTACACCGACGCGAACCGCAGGTAGGCGACCTCGTCGAGCTCCCGCAGCGGCGCGAGGATCGCCAGGCCGACCTCCATGGCCGGGATCTCCGCGCTGCCGGTCGCGCGGACCGCGTCCTCGACCTGCTGGGCCAGCCGGGCGAGGTCGTCCTCGCTGACCGGACGGCCCTGGCAGGCCTTGCGCACCCCGGTGACGACCTTCGCGCGGCTGAACGGCTCGGTCGCGCCGGAGCGCTTCACGACGTAGACGACGGACGTCTCCTGGGTCGTGAACCGCCGGCCGCAGCCGGCGCACTCACGCCGGCGGCGGATGGCCAGGCCGTCGTCGATGACCCGAGAGTCGACGACCCGCGAGTCGTCAGCCTTGCAGAACGGACAGCGCACAGCAGGTCACCTCCTCCAGCCCTTCGTACCTCCGGCCACCCAACCTGTGCATCCGACTGTGGACCGCCGGTGCGTGACCTGTGGATGACTTGTTGACGAGCAAACACAAGTTGTTGCTGAATCACAGCGTTGTGACTACTACATCTAGGGGTACGAAGGTAGCCACTCCCCCGTCGGATAGCAACCCCCAACGGCCCGGCGCGTCGCGGTCTCGCTGAGGGCGAAATGCCGCTCGGCGCGGGCTACCGCGCGGAGCGCGCGACGGCGTCCACGGCCGCGCTCACGACCTTCGCGCGCAACCGGTAGCCGCTCGGGCCGTAGTGGATCCCGTCCCAACCGCGGATGCGATGCGCCGCTGCGACCCGGTGCCAGCCGACGATCGTCAGGTTCGGCCGATGCCGCGCCTGGTCCCGCAGCATCGCGTTGAACCGGGCCGCCCGCGCGTCCAGCCAGGCGCTGCGGGTCAGGTGCAGGTCGACCCAGAGGACCTGTCGTCGCGGTCCGAGGCGGTCCAGCAGCGCGTCGACGCGGCGTGCGGTGGTGGCCTCGTCGACCCAGGAGATGTCGTTCGTGCCCAGGGCGATCACCACGACGCCCGGAAGCTGGTCCAGGTGCCGGGCCCGGGCGACCTGCGCGATGCCCCAGTCCAGCCGACGTGAGCCCCAGCACCGGAAGGTCGGGGTCCAGCCATGGGCCCGAAGCGCCCGAGCGGTGAGGACCCGCGACTCGCGCGTCAGCGAGTCGCCGACGAACAGCACGCGCCGACCGTCCCCCGGCTCTCCGCTGGCGGGTGTGCCAGGCCACACCGGTCGAGGACAGGCGTCCCAGGGCGGGTGCGCCGGCCACGCGCGGTCGACCCGGTCCGGCACCCGCTCCGGCGTGGCGGCTGGCCGTGCCGGCGCGAGGATCGACGAGGGCGCGGTGCCGGACGGCGTCGGCACCGATGTCGGCGGCAGGCTCGTCACCGGCGACGCCGCTGACGGAATGGACCCGCTCGGCGAGGCGCCCGGCGTCGCGGTCGACTCCACTGACACTGCCGAGCTGCCGACCGCCTGCGCGGAACCGGTCTCCACGGACGTCAGGAGCACCGCCGCGAGGGCGGTCGCGCAGCCGACCGCCACCACCGCGAACGAGCGCGACAGACGATCGTCTGGCTGGAACCGACCCACGCCAGCAGTATCGCCCGAGCCGCCGGCTCATCCCGACACCGCTACGACACGGCGTAGCGCGGCACCAGCAGCGACTGCCCGGCCGACGGCGGGCGGTGGCCCAGATCGTTCAGGTCGCGCAGCTCGGTGACGACCGCCCGCGGATCGGAGTCCGGGGCGATCCGCTGCGCGATCTGCCACAGGCTCTCGCCCGGCTGGACCACGACCACGCCGGTCGCCGCACCGCGATCGGTGCTGTCGGCCTGCGCGGACAGGGCCGAGGACAGGACGACCACCAGCAGGAGGACCACCAGGCTGGCCGCGAATGCGACCAGCCGGCCTCGACGGGTCAGGCAGATGCCGGCCGACACGGGCCGACGGACCGCCCGGGGGCGAGCCGCGCGGGGCGAGTCGACCGGCGTCCGGTCGACGTCGTAGGCGGCGGTGGGGAAGGAGACCGCGTGTGCCATGACTATGCCTCTCGTCGCCGAGCCAGCCGAGACTGACTCGTACCTGTGTTCGATCGAACTGATGTACGATTTGTAGCACGGGCCGAGCGACACGTCCAGCATTCTTCGAACATATGTTTGAGATTGTCGGGGTGGCTCGATACCGTGAGCGCACGGTGGCAGCGGGGTCTGACAGTTCCGTCGGCCCCGTTCCACCCGTGACGACGATGGCGACGCCGACCAGCACGCCGCGATACGCGGCGAGAAGGGGGCCCGAGATGGCCGCACAGATCACCGCCCTGCCCGACGGACCGGCCGACGAGTCCGGGCTGACCCCCCGGCAGCGCGCGGTCCTCGCGGTCATCCGCGACACCGTTGCGACGCGGGGGTACCCCCCGACCGTCCGCGAGATCGGCGAGGGCGTCGGGCTGACGTCGCCGTCGAGCGTCGCCCACCAGCTCTCCGTCCTGGAGCGGATGGGCTACGTGCACCGCGACCCGAACCGCCCGCGCGCCCTGGTCGTCGCCGATCCCGACGCGGGCGAGGCGGCACCGGAGCCGTCACGGCGGCTGACGGCCGTCCCCGCCGATGCCGAGCCGGCCAGCACGGCGTACGTGCCCGTCGTCGGCCGGATCGCGGCCGGTGGTCCGATCCTCGCCGAGCAGGACGTCGAGGCGGTCTACCCGTTGCCGCGCGACCTCGTCGGCGAGGGTGAGCTGTTCATGCTCAAGGTCGTCGGCGACTCCATGATCGACGCAGCGATCTGCGACGGCGACTGGGTCGTGGTCCGCCGGCAGCCGACCGCCGAGAACGGCGACATCGTCGCCGCGCTGCTGGACAACGAGGCCACGGTCAAGACGTTCAAGCGCAAGAGCGGCCACGTGTGGCTGCTGCCGCACAACCCCGCCTACGAGCCGATCGCCGGCGACGAGGCCACGATCATGGGCAAGGTCGTCTCGGTCCTGCGCCGCGTCTAGCGACGACATCGACGGCCGCCGACGCGCTACCTGCTGCGCATCGGCGGCCGTCGCGCATGTGAACATTGGGGGTGCGCACCCTGCTGGCCCTGGCCTCGGCCGGCATCCTTCTGGCCGGTTGCGCGCCGTCCGTCGAGTTGACCACGAACGCCGGTCCGAGTCCGTCGACGGTGTCCAGCTCCCCCACCGCGGTGCCGTCCTCGGGTTCGGTGCCCGTCGCCGAGCCGGCGCCGTCGCCGTCGAGCACGCCACGGGCGGTCTTCGCGCCCACCGGCTCGTTCGTGCTGGGTGACTCGATCTCCCTCGGCGTCGCCCCCTTCCTCGCGCGCCTGGGCTTCCCCGTCGTCGGCCGGGTGGGCCAGTCGGTGACGGAGGACTACCTACGGACCTACCTGTCGACGCCGCAGGCGCAGGAGGCGCCCGCCTGGGTCCTCATCGTGGGCACCAACAATCCCGGTGACCCGGCCGACGTGGCCCGGATCGGCGACCTGCTCGACGTCGTCGACAGCCTGCGCGACCCCTCGAGCCCGCAGGACGTGTTCTGGGTGACGCCCTACCGCGACCCGCGCTACTCCGGCGGACTGTCGGACAACACCCTCGACGCCTTCGGCGCCGAGCTCGCCACGCAGGCGTCCGCCCGGCCGTGGCTGCACGTCGTCGACTTCGCCGCCGCGGCCGCGTTCCACCCGGAGTGGTTCGACGACGACGGCTCGCACCTGCACCCGGACGACCGCGGCTACGGCGCGCTCGCCGCGCTCGTCGCCGGGCCCGACGCGGTCCCCATGCTCACGCCCGCGCCGGTCCAGACGCTGGACGGTCCCACTCCCCTCGCGACGCCGAGCGAGGACGGCCCCGCACACCCGACGGCCCGCGCCACGCCCCGCGCGACCCCGACGGCCGCCCCCAGCCCGACGCGAGCGACCGCCTCGAGCGCGGCCGCCTCCCCGCAGGAGGGGGCGGCGCCAGCAGACGCGCCCGCGTCGCCGGCGCCAGACGCACCCGCTGCCCAGCAGGAGTTCAGTCCGGCGAGCTGACCTCGTCGCGCAGACGGCTCAACGCCCCAAGCACCGTCGCCCGGTCGGTCGTGTACCAGAACGGCGGCAGGCTGTCGCGGAGCGTGCGGCCGTAGCCCGCCGTGGCGGGCCGGCTGTCCAGCACCGCGACGACGCCCCGGTCCTGCGACCCGCGGATCAGCCGGCCGGCGCCCTGCGCGAGCAGCAGGCCGGCCCGCGGCACGGCCACCGCCCGGAACCCGGACCCGCCGGCCTCGTCCACGGCCGCCTGACGCGCCGCGAGCAGCGGGTCATCGGGGCGCGGGAAGGGGATCCGGTCGATCACGACGCAGATGCACGAGTGCCCTGGCACATCGACGCCCTGCCACAGCGAGACGGTGCCCAGCAGCGTCGTCGCCGGCTCGGCGGCGAACCGGGCGACCAGGGTGCCCACCGCGTCGCCGCGCCGCTGCACCAGGATCGGCAGCTCCGGGCGCAGGCGCACCCGCAGGTACTCCTCCGCGCGTTCCACGCCACGCCAGCTGCTGAACAGCGCGAGGGTGCGTCCGCCCGCCGCCTCGATCAGCTCGGCCAGCTCGTCGAGGGCCTCCATCGCGACGCCGTCGCGACCCGGTGCGGGCAGGTCGCGCGCGACGTAGAGGATCCCCTGCTTCTGGTGGTCGAACGGCGAGCCGACGTCGAGCGTGACCGCGTCGTCGTCGCCCAGTCCGAAGGACCGCAGCGTGCTGTCGAAGCCACCGCCGACCGTCAGCGTCGCACTCGTCACGACGACCGGACCACGATCGAACAGCGCCGTGCGCAGGAGCCCCGCGACGGACAACGGGGCGATGCGCACCGACGCACTGCCGCGGCCGGGGCCCGGATCCAGCCAGACGACGTCCATCGGACCGAAGCCCAGCAGGGCGGCGGCCACGTCGTGCGTCTCCTCGAGCGCGGCCTTCGCCTGCTGCCGCGCGGCGACCGCCTCCGGCGCCGCGTCCTTGTCAGCGGACAGCTCGGTGGTCGCCGTGTGGCACGCGTCGCGGACCACGGTGACCGCCTGCCGCAGCGCCGGGTCGAGCTCAAGCACTCGCATCGGGCCCGTCGCCTGCGCGGTGGCCAGGGCGAGCGCCTCGACGAGCTCGTCGCCCGCGGCGAGCAGCCGGTCCAGTGTCTGCTCCACGACCAGGCGACGGCAGCGGCTCGCCGCCCGTTCGACCATCGACGCGGACAGCTCCGCCGTGATCGCGGCCGTGGCGCGATCGACCAGCTCGTGGCCCTCGTCGATGACGACCGCGTCGTGCTCGGGCAGGACGGGGATCCCCTCGATCGCGTCGATGGCCAGCATCGCGTGGTTGGTCACGACGAGGTCGGCGGCCTGTGCTTGCTCGCGACGCAGGACGGTGAAGCACTCCTGCCCGAACGTGCACCGGCTCTCCCCCACGCACTCGCGACGGCCGACGCTGAAGGCGCGCCACACGCGCGGGTCGATCTCCCCGGGGTACTCGTCCCGGTCGCCGGTCGTCGTCTCCTCCGCCCACGCGCGAACCGCTTGGGCCTGCACCGCGAGCGGGCTCCGCGGGGCATCGAAGAGGGCCTGCTCGGCGTCGTCCTCGGGCACCACGCCGTTGAGCTTGTTGAGGCAGACGTAGTTGTTGCGGCCCTTGAGGACCGCGAACGTGACCGGACGTCCGGTGACCGGCGTCAGCGCGTCGGCGACGCGGGGCAGGTCGCGCTCGACGAGCTGGCGCTGCAGGGCCAAGGTCGCCGTCGCGATGACGACCGGACCGCCACCGGAGCGCGTCGCGTGCAGCGCGGACGGCACGAGGTAGGCGACCGACTTGCCGGTACCCGTCCCGGCCTGCACGATCGCGTGGCCGCCGGCCTCCAGCGCCGTGGAGACCGCATGGGCCATCTCCTGCTGACCGGGGCGCGCCTGGCCACCGATCGCGCCGACGACCGCGCTCAGCGCGTCGTCGACCCCCGGTTCGTCAGGCGCCTCAGGCATCAGCGGCCGCGAGCAGCTCGCCGGCGAGAGCCTCCGGGACCCGGGCGTGCAGCCGGGTGCCGTCCGCCTCGTGGTCGCTGCTGCGCACCTCGCCCTGGCGGTGCGCGCGGCTGACGAGGTCTCCGCGCGAGTACGGCACGAGCACGGTCACGTCCACGAGGTGGTCGGGCAGGTCCTCGTCGATCGCCGCCATCAGCTCGTCGAACCCCTGCCCGGTGCGAGCGGACACGACCACGGCGTGCGGCTCGCGCCGCAGCAGGGCGGCCACGGTGTCGGGGTCCGCGGGCTCGGCCGTGTGGAGGACGATGAGCTCGGGCACCGCCGCGGCGTCGATCTCCGCCAGGACCTCGCGCACCGCGGCGATCTGCTCCTCGGGCGCCTCGTCCGGCCCGTCG
>JAFIHP010000093.1 GCA_017849335.1 Actinomycetales bacterium
GACGCCGCCTACGGCCAGTGGCGCGCAGACCAGCCCGGGCGGGCGGTCCTGCTCGATCGACTCCTGGCCCACGATCTGCCCGCGGGCCTGGAGGACGCACTGCCGGTGTTCCCGGTCGGCGGGAGCATGGCGACGCGCAAGGCCTCGGGCGAGGTCATCAACGCCATCGCCGAGGTCATGCCCGAGCTGTGGGGCGGCTCGGCCGACCTCGCCGAGTCCAACAACACCACCATCGAGGGCGCGCCGAGCTTCCTGCCCGCCGGCAACCCGGCGGGCGGTTCGCCGTACGGCCGCGTCCTGCACTTCGGAATCCGCGAGCACGCGATGGGGTCCGCGCTGAACGGCATCGCCCTCGACGGGCTCACCCGCCCGTTCGGTGGCACGTTCCTGGTCTTCTCGGACTACATGCGCGGTGCCGTGCGCCTGGCAGCGCTCATGGACGTGCCCGTCACGTACGTGTGGACGCACGACTCCATCGGGCTGGGCGAGGACGGGCCGACGCATCAGCCGGTCGAGCACCTGTGGGCCCTGCGGGCCATCCCGAACCTCGCGATCGTCCGTCCGGCCGACGCGAACGAGACCGCGGCCGCCTGGCGGGCCACGTTGCACCAGCGTGGTCCGGTCGGACTGGTCCTGACGCGGCAGAACGTGCCGACGCTCGACCTGGACACCGACACGGTGCGCACGGGTGTGTCGCGCGGCGGGTACGTCGTGCTCGACAGCGACGCTCCCCAGGTCGTGCTGCTGGCCACCGGCTCGGAGGTGCAGATCGCGCTCGCCGCGGCGTCGCTGCTCGAGGCGGACGGCATCGGCGCCCGCGTCGTCTCCATGCCGTGCGTGGAGTGGTTCGACGCCCAGGATCAGGCGTACCGCGACACCGTCATCCCGCCGTCGGTGCGCGCCCGCGTCAGCGTCGAGGCCGGCGCGACCCTCGGCTGGTGGCGCTACGTCGGCAGCGACGGTCGTGTCGTCGGCCTGGACCACTTCGGCGCCAGCGCCGACCAGGCCACGCTCTACCGCGAGTTCGGCATCACCGCGGAGGCGGTGGCGGCGGCAGCTCGCGAGTCCATCGCCGACGCCGGCCGGCACTGACCCCCTGACCACCCGCCTCGACAGGAGAGACATGAGCGACGCCGACCAGACCGCTGCGAACCCCCGGATGCAGGCGCTCACCGACGCCGGAGTCTCGGCGTGGCTCGACGACCTCGACCGCGAGCGCATCACCTCCGGGCAGCTCGCCCGGATGATCGACGAGCTGTGCGTGCGGGGCGTCACGACCAACCCGACGATCTTCGACAAGGCGATCTCCACCGGAGCCGCCGCGTACGCCGACCAGCTCGGCGCGCTCGCCGCCGACGGCAAGGACGTCGACGAGATCATCCGCGCACTGACGACCGACGACGTCCGCGCGGCGTGCGACGTCTTCGCCGACCTGGCCGAGCAGACCGACGGCGAGGACGGGCGCGTGTCGATCGAGGTCGACCCGCGGCTCGCCGACGACACCGACGCGACCATCGCCCAGGCAGCGCAGCTGTGGGGCATCGTCGACCGCCCGAACGCCCTCATCAAGATCCCGGCGACCAAGGCCGGCCTGCCGGCCATCACGGCGACGATCGCCAGCGGCATCAGCGTCAACGTCACCTTGATCTTCTCCGTCGAGCGGTACCTGGAGGTCGTCGACGCCTACCAGGCAGGCCTCGAGCAGGCGGCGGCCGCCGGCCACGACCTCTCCGGCATCCGATCGGTGGCGAGCTTCTTCGTCAGCCGCATCGACACCGAGGTCGACAAGCGCCTGGCCGCTGTCGGGAACGCCGAGGCCGGCATCCTGACGGGCCAGGCGGCCCTGGCCAGTGCCCGGCTCGCATGGCAGGCGCACCTCGACTCCCTCGCCACCCCCCGCTGGCAGGCGCTCGCCGCGGCCGGCGCCAACCCGCAGCGCCCGCTGTGGGCCTCGACCGGGGTCAAGGACCCGTCGATGGATCCGACGCGGTACGTCGTCGAGCTGGTCGTCCGCGGCAGCGTCAACACGATGCCCGAGGCCACGCTCGACGCGGTCGCCGAGCACGGGGTCATCCCCGCCGACTCCGTCACCGGCACTGCCGCCGAGGCCGCCGCGACCTGGTCGGCCATCGAGGGCCTCGGCATCGCCAACGCCGACGTGTGCGAGACCCTCGAGCGCGAAGGCGTACGCAAGTTCATCGACTCGTGGGAGCAGCTGCGCGCCACCGTCGCCGCCGCGGCAGGCCGGGCGGCCTGAGATGGCGGACACGCACGACGTGTACACGAACCCGCTGCGCGACCCGCTCGACCAGCGCCTCCCGCGGGTCGCCGGCCCCTGCGGCATCGCGCTCTCCGGCGTCACCGGTGACCTGTCGCGCAAGAAGGTCATGCCGGCGCTCTACGACCTGGCCAACCGCGGACTGCTGCCGCCCGGCTTCGGGCTGACCGGGTTCGCCCGTCGGGACTGGGCCGACCAGGACTTCGCCCAGATCGTGCACGACTCGGTCCGCGAGCACGCGCGCACGCCCTTCCGGGAGGAGGTCTGGCGGCAGCTCGCGGAGGGGATCCGCTTCGTCGCCGGCGACCTCGCCGATCCCGAGGCGTACCAGCGGCTCAAGGCGGTCGTCGCCGAGCTCGACGCCTCGCGCGGCACGGGCGGGAACCACGCGTTCTACCTCTCCATCCCCCCGGGCCTGTTCCCGGTCGTGCTGGAGCACCTGAAGAGCTCCGGACTCGCGGAGAACGAGCCGGGGTCCTGGCGCCGCGTCGTCATCGAGAAGCCGTTCGGCCACGACCTGACGAGCGCCCGCGAGCTCAACCGCATCGTCGACCAGGTGTTCGACGCGAGCTCGGTGTTCCGGATCGACCACTACCTCGGCAAGGAGACCGTCCAGAACATCCTGGCGGTCCGGTTCGCGAACACGATGTACGAGCCCCTGTGGAACGCGAACTATGTCGACAACGTGCAGATCACCATGGCGGAGGACATCGGCATCGGCGGACGGGCCGGGTACTACGACGGCATCGGCGCCGCCCGCGACGTCATCCAGAACCACCTCCTGCAGCTGCTGGCCCTGACCGCCATGGAGGAGCCGCTCTCCTTCGCCGCCGACGACGTCCGCGCGGAGAAGGAGAAGGTCCTGCGGGCGGTGAAGCTCCCCCGCGAGCTCGGCAAGCACACCAGCCGCGGCCAGTACGCGAACGGCTGGCAGGGTGGCGTGCCGGTCGTCGGCTACCTGGAGGAACAGGGCATCGACCCGCACAGCACGACCGAGACCTACGCGGCGATCCGCGTCGACATCGAGAACCGCCGCTGGGCGGGCGTCCCGTTCTACCTGCGCACCGGCAAGCGGCTCGGGCGCCGGGTCACCGAGGTCGCCGTCGTGTTCAAGCGCGCCCCCCACCTGCCGTTCGCGAAGACCGCGGTCGAGGAGCTCAGCAACAACGCGTTCGTGTTCCGTATCCAGCCGGACGAGGGCATCACCGTCCGCTTCGGGTCCAAGGTGCCGAACACGTCGACCGTCCAGGTGCGCGACGTCACGATGGACTTCCAGTACGGCGAGTCGTTCGTCGACTCGAGCCCGGAGGCATACGAGCGGCTCATCCTCGACGTGCTGCTGGGAGACCCGCCCCTGTTCCCCCGGCACGAGGAGGTCGAGCTCGGTTGGCAGGTCCTCGACCCGGTGCTGGACTACTGGGCCGCGAACGGCGCACCGGAGCAGTACGCGTCCGGCGGCTGGGGACCGGCCTCGAGCTACGACATGATCGCTCGCGACGGACGCACCTGGAGGCGGCCATGACCGTTCGACTCGAGGACACCAGCGGAAGCGCCGTCGCCGCCGCGATCGCCGCGGAACGGCACCGGATGGGCTCACCGGCCACCGGGATGGTGCTGACCCTGCTCATTCTGACCGACGAGGAGTACCAGGCCGATGCGACGGCGGCTGCCGTCTCGGCGGCTCGGCAGCATCCGATGCGCATCGTCACCTTGATCCCTCGACCGAGCAAGCACGAGGCGAGGCTCGACGCCGAGATCGCCGTGGGAGGCGACGACGGTCCCGGAGAGGTGGCCGTCCTGCGCCTGCGCGGCCAGCTCGCCGAGCACGCGAACTCGGTCGCCATCCCCCTGCTGCTGTCCGACACCCCGGTGGTGGCCTTCTGGCCCGAGGGCGCACCGCTGCTGCCGGAGGACGACCCGATCGGACGGCACGCGCAGCGCCGCATCACCGACTCGGCGTCGGCCGAGGACGTCGACCGGGCGCTCGCCGACCGGGCCGCCGGCTACCGACCCGGCGACTCCGACCTGGCCTGGACCCGGCTGACGCCGTGGCGATCGGTGCTCGCCTCGGCGCTCGACCAGCCCAACGCGACGATCACCGCGGCTTCCGTGGCAGCCGAGGAGGGGAACGCCAGCTCGGTCCTGCTCGCGTCATGGCTGCATCGGCGCCTGAAGGTGCCGGTGACCCGCTCGACGTCGGCCGGACCGGGGATCACCGAGGTCCGGCTAACGACGGAGGCGGGCGACATCGCTGTCAGCCGCACCGACGGGGTCACCGCCATCTTGTCGCGACCGGGCGTGCCCGACTCCCGGGTGGCGCTCCCCCGCCGCGACCTGGCGGAGCTGCTCGCCGAGGACCTGCGCCGACTCGACCCGGACGAGGTCTACGGCGACGTCATCGGACACCTGGTCTAGCGGTGCCCGTCGTCGACGTCGTCCGGCACCTGGACGCGGACGAGCTCGCGGAGGCAGCGGCCGGCCGCCTGGCGACGCGGATCGTCGAGCGGCAGTCCGCAGCGGGCATGGCGCACGTCTGCCTGACGGGCGGGCGGATCGGCACCGCGATGCTGGCCGCCCTGGCCGGGAGCGCGGCACGGGATGCGATCGACTGGGGTGCCGTGCACGTGTGGTGGGGCGACGAGAGGTTCCTGCCCGTCGGCGACCCCGAGCGCAACGAGACCGGTGCCCGATCGGCTCTGCTGGACCACGTGCGGATCCCCGCGGACCACGTCCACCCGATGCCAGCCACCGGTTCGTTCGGCGACGACGTCGATGCCGCGGCCGCCGCCTACGCCGATGAGCTCGCGCGCCGGGCACGCCCGGAGGACCACGCCGACGTCCCCTCGATGGACGTGTGCCTGCTCGGGATCGGCCCGGACGCGCACGTCGCCTCGCTGTTCCCCGGGATGCCGGCGCTGCACGACGAACGTGCGGTGTGCGGTGTCCGGGGGGCTCCGAAGCCGCCGCCCACCCGCATCACGTTGACGCTGCCGTCGGTGAACGCCGCACGCGAGGTCTGGATCCTCGCCAGCGGAGCCGAGAAGGCGTCCGCGGTGCGGCTGGCCCTGGACCCGGAGGCCGGTGCGTTCCAGGTGCCGGCCGCCGGCGCCCGCGGTCGCGAACGGACGCTCTTCCTCGTCGACGACGCCGCCGCCGGGAAGCTCCCGGCGGACCTAGGCCGTCCGGGCGCCTAGACCGTCGGGCTACGCGCCGCCGCGGAGCTTGGCGAGCGCTTCCTCGAGGATCGCCGCGCCGTCGACGTCCGAGCGCCGCTCCTTCACGTAGGCCAGGTGCGTCTTGTAGGGCTCGATCTTCGGCGGGGCCGGCGGGTTGTCCTTGTCCGGGCCGGCGGGAAGGCCGCAGCGCGGGCAGTCCCACTCCTCCGGGATCGCCGCGTCGGCCGCGAAGCTCGGCCGCGCCTCGTGCCCGCGCGAGCACCAGAACGAGATCCAGACCCGGGGGGCCGCCTCGCCCCGCTCGGCCTCCCCCATCGGTCCGGCGCCGACTCGGCTTCCGCGGATCGCGCTGCCACCTGCCATGTGGTGCCCTTCTTCCCGATCGGTGTGCTGCGTGTGAATCGGTGTGCTGCGTGTGAACGGCTCAGGTGGACGAGCTGACCAGCAGGCCCACGGCGACGATGCACGCTGCCCACACCAGGCCCAGCCCGACCGTGAGCCGGTCGAGGTTCTTCTCCGCCACCGACGACCCGCCGATCGACGACGAGACGCCGCCGCCGAACATGTCGGACAGTCCGCCGCCCTTACCGCGATGCAGCAGGATCAGGACGACCAGCAGGACGCTGGTGATCACGAGGATCACGGCGAGCGTGATCGTGAGCACGGTGATCATGCGCAGGACTCCTGGTGGCAGAACGATGCCCCACGCCGTGCGAGGGGCGGACCCGTAGAGGATACAGGCAGCGGACCGGATCAGACGTCAGCCGGGTGCAGCCGGAACCGCACGATGCCCACGAACTCGTCCGGGTCGAGGCTGGCTCCCCCGACGAGCGCTCCGTCGACGTCGGGCTTCGCCATGATCCCCGCGACGTTCGAGGACTTCACCGAGCCGCCGTAGAGCACGCGCACCGCCTCCGCGACCTCCGGCCCGAACGTCTCGCCGATCCGCGCCCGGATCGCCGCACAGACCTCCTGTGCGTCCTCCGGCGTCGCGACCTCGCCGGTGCCGATCGCCCAGACGGGCTCGTAGGCGATCACCAGGCCGGCGACCTGCTCACCGGTCAGGCCAGCCAGGTCGGCATCGAGCTGCGCCAGGACGTACGCGACCTGCTCGCCGGACTGCCGGACGGGTAGGCCCTCGCCCATGCACACGATCGGGACGAGACCATGCGCCAGCGCGGCCTTGGCCTTGGCGTTCACGACCTCGTCGGTCTCGGCGTGGTACTCACGTCGCTCGCTGTGCCCGACCGTCACGTACGTGCACCCGAGCTTGGCGAGCATCGGTCCGCTCACCTCGCCGGTGTACGCCCCCGACGCGTGCACCGAGACGTCCTGGCCGCCGTACTGGATGTCGTACTTGTCCCCGTCCACGAGCGTCTGGACCGAACGGATGTCGGTGAAGGGCGGGAGCACGGCCACGTCGACGGCCTTGTAGTCGTCGTCGTTCAGTGCGAACGCCAGCTTCTGCACCAGGGCGATGGCCTCGAGGTGGTTGAGGTTCATCTTCCAGTTCCCGGCCATGAGCGGCTTGCGGGGTGCCATCAGTGCGTCTCCTCCAGTACAGCCAGGCCCGGGAGGGTCTTGCCCTCCAGGAACTCCAGGCTCGCACCGCCACCGGTGCTGATGTGGGTGAACGCATCCTCGTCGACGTCGAGGATGCGGACCGCGGCGGCGGAGTCGCCGCCACCGATCACGGTCAGTGCGGACGACGCGGCCATCGCGCGCGCCACCGCGAGGGTGCCCGCCGCGAAGGCATCCATCTCGAACACGCCCATCGGGCCGTTCCAGACGACGGTGCCCGCGTCGGCGATCTTCGACGCGAACAGCTCGGCCGTTGCCGGGCCGATGTCCAGCCCCATCCAGCCGTCCGGGATCGCGTCAGCCGCGACGACCTGGGTAGCGGCGTCCGCGGCGAACGCGTCGGCAACGACCACGTCGACGGGGAGCACCAGCTCGACGCCCCGCTCAGCCGCCTGGGCGACGAACCCGCGCACGGTCTCGATCTGGTCGGCCTCCAGCAGGGAGGTGCCGACGCCGTAGCCCGCAGCCGCCAGGAACGTGTAGGCCATCCCGCCGCCGATCAGCAGCCGGTCCACGCGCCCGATCAGGTTGCCGATGACGCCCAGCTTGTCGCTGACCTTCGACCCGCCGAGGACGACCACGAAGGGTCGCGCGGGCTCGGCCATGATGCCGCCGAAGACCGAGGCCTCCTTGTGCACCAGGCGCCCGGCGGCGTTGGGCAGCTTGCGGGCGACGTCGGTGACCGACGCCTGGTTGCGGTGCACGACGCCGAACCCGTCGGAGACGTACACGTCGGCGAGCTCGGCGAGCTCGGCGGCCAGCGCCTCGCGCTCGGCGGCGTCCTTGCTCGACTCCCGCGCGTCGAACCGGATGTTCTCCAGCAGCATCACGTCGCCGGGCTCCAGCGCCGCGACCATCGCACGGGCGTGGGGTCCGGTGATGTCGTCGGCCACCTCGACGTCGGCGTCGAGGAGCTCGCTGAGCCGGTCGGCCACGGGCTGGAGGGTGAGCGCGGGGACGCGCTCACCCTTCGCCCGTCCGAGGTGCGCCACCAGGACGACCTTCGCGCCGTGGTCGCGCAGGTACGCGATCGTGGGCAGTGCTGCCCGGATGCGTCCGTCGTCGGTGATGACCTTGTCGTCGTCCGGACCGTCCGGCCCGTCGGCGAGCGGCACGTTGAAGTCGGCGCGGACGAGGACCGTCCGCCCGGCGACCTCCAGGTCGTCGAGTGACTTCATGGCGTCCTACAGCTTCGAGCCGACGAGCGCGACGAGGTCGACGAGCCGGTTGCTGTAGCCCCACTCGTTGTCGTACCAGCCGACGACCTTGACCATGTTGCCGTTGGCGTGGGTCAGCTGCGCGTCGAAGATGCACGACGACGGGTCGGTGACGATGTCGCTGGACACGATCGGGTCCTCGGTGTAGGTCAGGTAGCCCTTCAGGGCGCCCTCCGCCGCCGCCTTGACGACCGCGTTGACCTCCTCCTTCGTGGCTGCCGTGCGCAGCTCGACGGTCAGGTCGGTCGCCGAGCCCGTCGGGACCGGAACGCGCATCGCGTACCCGTCGAGCTTGCCCTTCAGGTGCGGCAGGACGAGCGCGATGGCCTTCGCCGCGCCGGTCGTCGTCGGGATCATGTTCAGCGCCGCAGCGCGGGCCCGACGCAGGTCCTTGTGCGGGTAGTCCAGCACGTTCTGGTCGTTGGTGTAGGCGTGGATCGTGGTCATCAGGCCGCGCTCGATCCCGAACGCGTCGTCGATCGCCTTCGCCATCGGCGCCAGGCAGTTGGTGGTGCAGGAGGCGTTGGAGATGACGTTGTCGGTCGCGGGGTCGTAGTCCTTGTCGTTGACGCCCATGACGATCGTGATGTCCTCGCCCTTGGCCGGCGCGGAGATGATGACCTTCTTCGCCCCGGCGGCGATGTGCTTGCGCGCATCGTCGGCGTTGGTGAAGAAGCCCGTCGACTCGATCACGATATCGGCGCCCACCGACGCCCACGGGAGGGCCGCCGGGTCGCGCTCGGCGAACACGGGGATGTCGACGCCGTCGACCACGATCTTGCCGTCGCCCGCCTCGACGGTCTTGCCCAGCCGCCCGAGGATGCTGTCGTACTTCAGCAGGTGAGCCAGGGTCTTGGTGTCGGTCAGGTCGTTGACGCCCACGATCTCGACGTCGGCGCCGCTGGCCACGACGGCGCGGTAGAAGTTGCGGCCGATCCGGCCGAAGCCGTTGATGCCCACCTTGACTGTCACTGCTGCTCCTCGATCGACGTTCGCCCCAGGGCGCCTCACGAACCGGTGTCCGTAAGCGCTGTCATCCTAGCGAAGGAGCGTGACCGAAGGGTGGCCGAATGCCGGCCGGCCGGTCACCGCACGGTGTCCCGAGCATGTCAGGGAAGCAGCATCTCCGGACCGAGCGCCGCCTCGGTGCTCGGGATCCCCAGGTCCGCGGCGCGCTTGTCGGCCAGCGCCAGCAGCCGGCGGATGCGCCCGGCGATCGCGTCCTTGGTCATCGGCGGGTCCGCGAGCGCCCCCAGCTCCTCCAGGCTCGCCTGCTGGTGCTCCAGCCGAAGGCGCCCGGCCACGACCAGATGGTCGGGGACGTCGTCGCCGAGGATCTCCATGGCGCGCTGCACCCGGGCTCCGGCGGCGACCGCTGCGCGCGCCGACCGGCGCAGGTTCGCGTCGTCGAAGTTCGCCAGGCGGTTCGCCGTCGCGCGGACCTCCCGGCGCATCCGCCGTTCCTCCCAGGCCATGACGGACTCGTGCGCCCCCAGGCGCGTCAGCAGGGCGCTGATGGCGTCTCCGTCCCGGATGACGACCCGGTCGACCCCTCGGACCTCGCGCGACTTGGCGGAGATCCCCAGCCGTCGGGCCGCGCCGACGAGCGCCAGCGCCGCCTCCGGCCCGGGGCACGTGATCTCCAGCGACGAGGACCGGCCCGGCTCCGTCAGGGAGCCGTGCGCCAGGAACGCACCCCGCCACGCGGCTTCGCAGTCGCACAGGCCGCCGGACACGATGGCCGGCGGCAGTCCGCGGACCGGTCGCCCGCTCCCGTCGACGAGCCCGGTCTGGCGGGCGAGCGCCTCGCCGCCGTCGACGACGCGCACCAGGTAGTGGGTCCCCTTGCGCAGGCCGCCACCCTGCACGATCGTGACGTCGGCCTCGTGGCCGTAGACGTCGAAGATGTCCTTGCGCAGCCGGCGGGCGATCGCCCCGGCGTCGACGTCGGCCTCGACGACGATGTGGCCGGACACGATGTGCAGGCCGCCGGCGAACCTAAGCAGGGTGGACACCTCGGCCTTGCGGCAGCAGGCCTTCGTGACCTCGACGCGGCTGAGCTCGTCCTTCACGGCCGCCGTCATCGCCATCCGCCGCCCGCCCTCTCGTCCCGACCCTGCTCGACCCGCCCCGTCCGACCGGTGCGTCGGTCAGGCGAGCACCGTATCGAATGCCACCGCCAGCCGCTGCGGGTCGTGCTGGCCGGCGAAGCCCTCCCCGGTGCGCGCGACGTCCATCAGGAACAGCTCGGCGCCGAGGTCGCCGCTCGACCGCCGGAGCGCGTCCAGGTCCTCGAC
>JAFIHP010000094.1 GCA_017849335.1 Actinomycetales bacterium
CGCGTCGTCCTCGTCGAGGTAGTCCAGGCTCCCGACGACGCACGTGAGGTCGCCGTGACCGTCGGCCGCCAGGTCCTCGGCGAGAGCGGCCAGGCCCCGACGCGACGCGTCCTGGAACGACGGTCGCAGCGCGAGGTCCTCGATGGGATAGCCGGTCAGGCACATCTCCGGCAGCAGGACCAGCCGGGCACCGGCCGCGGCGGCCTCGGCGACCGCCGCGCGGATCAGTCGGGCGTTCCCGTCGAGGTCGCCGACGACGGCGTTGACCTGCGCCAAGGCGATTCGCAGCGTCCGGTCGGGCACGGACCCGACCCTACTTGCGCGGCCGGTGGGACGCCGCCGAGCGGGGTGCCGTCGCAACGATGACACGGGTGGGTGTAACACTCGTGAAACACCGGAGCCAGGAGGATGACCCCATGGACAAGCAGGCGGAGTTCGTGCTGCGCACGATCGAGGAGCGCGACATCCGGTTCGTCCGACTGTGGTTCACCGACGTCCTGGGCATGCTCAAGTCCGTGGCGATCGCGCCGGCGGAGCTCGAGGGTGCGTTCGCCGAGGGGATCGGCTTCGACGGCGCCGCGATCGAGGGCTTCACCCGCGTCTACGAGTCCGACATGCTGGCCAAGCCCGACCCGGCGACCTTCTCGTTGCTGCCGTGGCGCAGTGAGGGGCCGGGAGTCGCCCGGCTGTTCTGCGACATCCTCATGCCCGACGGCTCGCCGTCCTACGCGGACCCGCGTTTCGTCCTGCGGCGCACCCTCGCCAAGGCGGCTGAGCTCGGCTTCACGTTCTACACGCACCCGGAGGTCGAGTTCTACCTGTTCAAGGACACCCCGCAGCCGGGTGTACAGCCGGTGCCGGTCGACAGCTACGGGTACTTCGACAACAGCCCGCAGGGGGCGGCGCACGACTTCCGGCGCAATGCGATCTCCCTGCTCGAGCAGATGGGGATCTCCGTCGAGTTCAGCCACCACGAGGGCGGTCCCGGGCAGCAGGAGATCGACCTTCGCTACGCCGACGCCCTGACGACCGCGGACAACCTGATGTCCTTCCGCCTGGTCGTGCAGGAGGTCGCCCTCGAGCAGGGGCTGTACGCCTCGTTCATGCCCAAGCCCCTGCTGAACCAGCCGGGTTCCGGCATGCACACGCACCTGTCGCTGTTCGAGGGGGACCGCAACGCGTTCTTCGAGGCCGGCGCGGAGTACCAGCTGTCGAAGGTCGCCCGGTCGTTCATCGCCGGCCTGCTCGTGCACGCCCCGGAGATCACCGCCGTCACCAACCAGTGGGTCAACTCGTACAAGCGGCTGGCCGGCGGTGCCGAGGCGCCCGCCTGGATCTGCTGGGGCCACAACAACCGTTCGGCGCTCGTCCGGGTCCCGATGTACAAGCCCTCGAAGGGCAACAGCACCCGCATCGAGTTCCGCGCCCTCGACAGCGCGACGAACCCGTACCTGGCCTTCGCTGTCATCCTCGCGGCGGGCCTCAAGGGCATCGAGGAGGGCTACGAGCTGCCGCGGGGTGCCGAGGACGACGTCTGGGCGCTGACCGAGCCCGAGCGCCGTGCCCTGGGGATGAACCCCCTGCCGTCGAGCCTGAACCAGGCGATCTTGGTCATGAAGCGGTCCGAGCTCGTCGCCGAGACGCTCGGGGAGCACGTCTTCGACTTCTTCCTGCGCAACAAGCAGGCGGAGTGGGAGGACTACCGGCGCCAGGTCACGCAGTGGGAGCTGGACCGGTACCTTCCCCTTTTGTGAGATCGCGAGGAGTGAGCGCAGCGAGCCCCGGAGCAGGCGACCCGTGGACGCTGTGAGATCGCGAGGAGTCGACCCGCGGCCTGTCGTCGTCGCCGTCCAGAACGACCCCACCGATCCGCCGCTGCTGTTCGGCGAGTGGTTCGTCGCGGACGGCCTGCAGGTGGACCTCGTCGCGGCGTACGACGGGGCTGCCGTGCCGCGTGCCGTCCCGGCAGGCGCCGCCGCCGTCCTGGTGCTCGGCGGCGTCATGGGGGCGCAGGAGGACGACGTGGCCCCGTGGCTGCCCGACGTCCGCGCCCTCATCTCCGACGCTGTCGATCGCGACGTCCCGCTCCTCGGCCTGTGCCTGGGCAGTCAGCTTCTGGCCGTGGCGACCGGTGGGAGCGTCGATCGTGCACCCGTCACGGAGATCGGCCTGGTCGACGTCCGGCGCACGGTCGACGGACTCGTCGACCCGGTGCTCGGCGCCGCCGTTCCGGCCGCGGGTGCCGACATCCCGGCCGCGCAGTGGCACCAGGACCACGTCAGCGTGCTGCCGGACGCCGCGGTCCTGCTCCTGACCAACGACGACTGCCGCGTCCAGGGCTTCCGGGTCGGTGGAAGTGCCTACGGCCTCCAGCTGCACCCCGAGCTCGACGCGACGACGTTCGCCGACTGGGCGGCGATGCCCGACGAGGCGCTCGACGCGTCCGGGATCGACGCGCAGGCGGCCGCGGAAGCTGTCGCGGCGGCGGAGGCGGACCTCGTGCGCGCGTGGCGGCCCGTCGCGCGTGCCTGGGCCGACCTGGTGTGGGCCCGGGTCGCCGACGACGCGGACGCGAGTCGATGACCGACCGCGTCTCGACCGATGCGGGGCGGCTGGTCCGGCTCGGCTTCCACGATCTCGACCGTGCGCGCCGGCTCTGCGACTCCGAGCGCCTCGCCCCGCTGCTGGCCGCGGACGAGGACGGGGTCGACCTCCTCGCCGACCTTGGTCAGGCCGCGGATCCGGACCAGGCGCTGCTGCTGTTCGTGCGCATCCTGGAGTCCGCGGACGAGCGGGAGTGGCGTCGGCTGACCGGCGCGCTGCGAGCCGACGGTGACCTGCGGCGGCGTCTCATCGACGTCATCGGCATGTCCGAGGCGCTCGGCGACTTCCTCGCCCGCCACCCCGACCGCTGGCACGTTCTGGCCGACGCGGAGGCGCTGGCCGTCGCGCCGAGCGCGCGGAAGGTCCGGGCGTCGCTGCTCTCCGCGGTCGGCGCCGATCCCCTGGATGCGGCCCCAACCGCCGGTCCGAGCCCCGACGTCCTCATCGACCTGCGCATCGCGTACCGCACGGCGCTCCTGGGGATCGCGACCCGGGACATCAGCGGAATCGCGGGGATGGACGTCGTCGCGTCGTGGCTGTCGGACCTCGCCGACGCGGTCCTGGAGGCAGCCCTCGCCGTCGCGCGGCGTGACCTGGGTCCGACCGACCAGCTGTGCCGGTTCGCCGTGATCGGCATGGGCAAGTGCGGTGCACGCGAGCTGAACTACGTGAGCGACGTCGACGTCATCTTCGTGGCCGAGCCCGTCGAGGGCGCCGACGAGACGGTCGCGCTCGGGGCCGCCACGGCGCTCGCTACGGGGCTGATGCGCGCCTGCACGGCGACCACGATCGAGGGCACGATCTGGGAGGTCGATGCCGCGCTGCGCCCGGAGGGCAAGCGCGGTGCGCTGGTGCGCACGATCGCGTCCCACGTCGGCTACTACGAGCGCTGGGCGAGCACCTGGGAGTTCCAGGCCCTGCTGAAGGCGCGCCCCGCCGCCGGCGACCTCCTCCTGGGGGCCGACTACGTCGACGCGGTCAGCCCGTTCGTGTGGAGCGCCGCCGACCGCCCCGGGTTCGTCGAGGACGTGCAGGCGATGCGCCGCCGCGTGGTGCAGCACATCCCCGCGCGGGTCGCGGACCGCGAGCTCAAGCTCGGCCCCGGCGGGCTGCGCGACGTGGAGTTCTCGGTGCAGCTGCTCCAGCTGGTGCACGGTCGCAGCGACGTCATGCTGCGCAGCCCGACGACGATGGTCGCGCTGGAGTCCTTGTCGACCTGGGGCTACGTCGGGCGTGACGACGCCGCGACGCTGGGCGAGGCGTACCGGTTCCTGCGTACCCTCGAGCACCGGCTGCAGCTGTACCGGCTCCGCCGGACGCACACGATGCCCGAGGACGAGGCCGAGCTGCGGAGGCTGGGCCGGTCGATGGGCTTCCGGCAGAACCCGGTCGGCGACCTGGAGGCGGCCTGGAAGCGGCATGCCCGCCAGGTCCGGCGACTGCACGAGAAGCTCTTCTACCGGCCGTTGCTCCAGTCGGTCGCGCGACTGGAGGCCGGCGAGGCCCGCCTGAGCCTGAAGGCCGCCGAGCAGCGGCTGGAGGCCCTCGGCTACGTCGACCCCGCCAGTGCGCTGCGGCACCTCGCGGCGCTGACGTCGGGTGTCAGCCGGCGAGCGGCGATCCAGCGCACGCTGCTGCCGGTCATGCTCGGCTGGTTCGCCGACGCGCCCGACCCGGACGCGGGCCTGCTGGGCTTTCGTCGCGTCAGCGACGCCCTCGGGTCGACGCACTGGTACCTGCGGCTGCTGCGTGACGAGTCCGTCGCCGCCGAGCGACTGGCCCGGATCCTCGCGACGAGCCGCTACGCGACCGAACTCGTCCTCCAGGCGCCGGAGTCGGTGGCGATGCTGGCCGACGACGCCGAGCTCGAGCCGCGTTCGCTGGACGCGATCCGCGCCGAGGTCCTGTCGGTCGTCGATCGGCATGAGGATCCGGCACGTGCGGTGGCGGCCATCCGCTCGATCCGGCGTCGCGAGCTGTTCCGGGTCGCCGCCCGCGAGGTGCTCGGGCCCCCGGAGCCGGACACGACAGGCGCGGCGCTGAGCGACGTCGCCGTCGCCGCGGTCGATGGAGCGCTGCGGGTCGCGCGCGAGTCGGCGGACCCCGAGGGGCTGGTCGACTTCGTCGTCGTCGGCATGGGCCGGTTCGGCGGGCACGAGCTGGGCTTCGGCAGCGACATCGACGTGATGTTCGTCTACGAGCCGCGCGCCGGCGTCGACGAGGAGCCCGCGATGCGCGCGGCCGGGCACATCGCCGAGGAGTTCCGGCGGCTGCTCATGGTCCCCAGCGGAGATCCGCCGTTGGACGTCGACGCCGATCTGCGGCCCGAGGGCAAGCAGGGAGCCCTCGTGCGGTCCCTGGGCTCCTACGCGGCGTACTACGCCCGATGGTCGGCGACGTGGGAGGCGCAGGCGCTCCTGCGGGCCGACGTCGTCGCCGGCGACGAGTCGCTGGGTCGGGCGTTCCGCGCGCTCATCGAGCCGCTCCGGTGGTCCGGGTCGTTGAGCTCGGACGAGGTGCGCGAGGTGCGC
>JAFIHP010000095.1 GCA_017849335.1 Actinomycetales bacterium
CCGTACGGCGGGTCGTCGCCGGCGATGGTCCAGCTGGGCGCCGAGATCAAGAAGCGCGGCGCGCTCCCGTTCACCAACTTCAACCGGCTGCACGTCGTGCCGCCGTGCACGATCACCGAGGCCGAGGCGAAGGAGGGCCTGGCAATCGTGGACGAGGCGCTCGGCGCCATCGCCTCCGCCTACACCGGCTGACGCGCCTGGGGGTGGCACGTCCGGTTTCGCGGGACGTGCCACCCGAGCCCGGGGGCGCCGTCAGCGCGGTCCGGAGCTCAGACGACGCCGTACAGGCGGTCTCCGGCATCGCCCAGGCCCGGGACGATGTAGCCGTGGTCGTTGAGCCGCTCGTCGACAGCCGCCGTGACGACCGTGACGGTCACGTCCCGATCGGCGTAGGCCGCCTCCACCCGGGCCAGCCCCTCCGGGGCGGCGAGCAGGCAGATCGCCGTGACGTCGCGGGCGCCGCGCTCCAGCAGCAGGTCGATGGACGCGATGAGCGTCCCGCCGGTCGCGAGCATGGGGTCCAGAACGAAGACCTGGCGGTCCTGCAGGTCGTGCGGCAGCCGGTCGGCGTACGTCGTCGCGAGGAGGGACTGCTCGTCGCGGACCATCCCGAGGAAGCCCACCTCGGCGGTCGGCATCAGCTTCGTCATGCCGTTGAGCATCCCCAGCCCGGCACGCAGGATCGGCACCACGATGGGACGCGGGTCGGCCAGCTCGACACCGGTGCACGGGGCGACGGGGGTGCGGATCTCGACCGGGTGCACGACGAGGGCGCGCGTCGCCTCGTAGGCCAGAAGCGTCACCAGCTCCTCGGCGAGCAGCCGGAACGTCGCCGACGACGTCTCCTCGCGTCGAAGGCGGGTCAGCTTGTGCGCGACGAGCGGGTGGTCGATGACGAGGGTCCGCATGCGGCCGAGGGTATCGGTCCACTGTGCGTGACGTCGCCCGGCGTGGGAGCATGCCCGCGTGAGCGCGGAGCAGGTCACGGCCGATGTCGTCGACTTCGCCGTGGCGGCGTATCGCGAGGACGGCCGCTGGGTCGTCGCCTCGCTGCCGCCGGGGGCGGTGGTGACGGCGGACGGACTGGTCGGTGCCTTGCGCCAGCTCCCCGGCGAAGGCGGCGTGTTCGGGGCCGTCGGGGTCGCCGACGAGTTCTTCGTGCTGGTGCACACGATCCGCGACGGGGTACGCCTGGTGATCTCCGACGCCGCCGCTCTCTTGGACTGGTCGCTCGCACAGGAGGCGGCCGAGATCGCCGGCCTGGAGTGGGACGAGGACGAGATCGAAGAGTTCGAGGCGGCGGGAGACGTCGGGCTGTGCGCCGACTTCGGCCTTCCGCCGGCGGAGCTCGTCATGATCTGCCAGGACGAGGAGCTCTACCCCGACGAGCAGGTGCGGGCGATCGCCAAGCGGCTGGGGTTCGCCGCGGAGCTTGCCGACGCGCTGCGGGCACGGTGATGTGCCGCCGTCCCCGATGACGGCCGCGGCACTCGACCGTCTGGTCGGCCTGGCGATGGACGAGGCGCGGCTGGCCGGACAGGCGGGCGACATCCCGATCGGGGCTGTGGTGGTCGACGCCGCAGGCGTCGTCATCGGCAGCGGGCACAACGCCCGGGAGGCCGACCGGGACCCGACGGCGCACGCCGAGGTGCTCGCGCTGCGGGCCGCCGCCGCAGCGACCGGCGACTGGCGACTGACCGGATGCACGCTCGTCGTCACCCTCGAACCGTGTCCGATGTGCGCGGGCGCCGTGGTCATGTCGCGCCTGGAGCGCCTGGTCTTCGGCGCGTGGAACGACGTGTACGGCGCCGCGGGATCGCGGTGGGACCTGGTGCGCGACCGACGACTCAACCACCGAGCGGAGGTGATCGGCGGCGTCCGGGCGTCCGAGTGTGGTGCGATGGTGCAGGAGTTCCTGGCGCAGCATCGAGGGGAGGGCCGATGACGTCGTTGCGCGAGAGTCCGATCCGTCGGCAGCCACCGAACCGTCCCGGGTGGCTGATCCCGGTGCTGGCGGTGGTCGGTGTCCTCGTCGTCGTCGGGCTGATCTACGCCGTCGTGGCCATGGCTCGAGGCGGCGGGTCGTCCAGCGACGCTGCCTCCCCGGAGCCCTCGGCGTGCGTCACGACCACAGTCGTCCCGGGACAGTCGCTGCCGAAGCCCGCGAAGGTCGTGGTCAACGTCTACAACGCCAGCGGGGTCTCCGGGCTGGCCGGGCGCACGGCCGACGAGATCGGGGCACGCGGCTTCCGGATCGGCCAGGTCGACAACGACCCGACGGGCCGCACCGTGACCGGGGTGGGTGAGATCCGGTACGGGCCCAAGGGGCTGAAGAAGGCGCAGCTGCTCGCGTACTACGTGCCCGGTGCGACGCTCGTCGCGCTGGACCGCAAGGGCACCAAGGTCGACCTCGCGATGGGCAAGGGCTTCAACGGCCTCGCCGCGCAGGACGAGGTCGACGCCGCCCTGACGCAGCCGTCCCCCGTCGCGAGCGGCCCGGGCTGCTCGACGCCCTGACGCTCGGCCGCTACGAGGCGGCCGGTGACGCGGACGCCATGTCGCTCGGCGACGTGGACGACAGGTCCGACGCCGCGGGCGACGAGAGGTCGCTGGCCGGCGCCGACGCCATCGGCGCGCTGGTGGAAGCGGGTGGGACGGTCGTCGAGTCGTCCGAGCTGCTGCTGCACGCGCTGAGCGACACGATCGTCAGCATGACGCCGGCAGCGGTCACGACCGTCGTGGTACGTCGGTTCATCGTCGTCCTTCGTCTCGGGAAGTGGTAGCACCCAGCGTGCGCCCCGGAACCTGACCGATCCCTGACGCCGGCTGTCACGGCGCTGTGCTCGGCCTGTGCGGTCTCTGACCGCGTCAGCGGGAGCGGCGTCGGACGAGCGCCAGGCACGCGGCCACCGGGGCCAGGCCCAGGAACGCGACCGCTCCGGCCCCCTTCTCGGCGACGGCGCCCAGTGCGCCGCCCGCGACGTAGCACAGCACGGTCGTCGCCGCGATGACGGCGACCGTCCGTCCGCGTCGGCCCTGGGGGTCGGCCCGGAAGAGCCAGTCGAGCACACCCTCGGCGGTCGCCACGACGTTGGCGCTCTGGAAGCTCGGCTGCGTGGGGACGCTGCCGATGTGGGTGAGCACGGTCGCGAGGACGCCCATCGACGCCGAGGCGGTCACGGCTCCGGGCAGCCGCCCGGCGTCGAGGGCGACGAGGGCCCCGGCGAGCACGGCGAGCACGAGCACGGCCAGGAGCCTGACCGGGGCGGTCCGGGCGGGCTGCCCACGGGTCGCCCGACGCAGTCCCCAGCTCACGCCGCCGCCAACGAGGAACCCGACGACCGCGGCCAGCGCGACCGGCCAGTGGGGGAACGAGTCGGCTACCGCCATCCCGAGCCGCACGAGGTTGCCGGACTGGTTGGCGACGAACACGTCGTAGCGGGCGAGCATGAACCCGTCGGCGAACCCGGCGGTGATCGTCATCAGGGCGAGGGCGAGCGCCGGTCGGCGGAACGCGCCGTCGCCGGACACGGCATCCGACTGGGCGATGGAGTGCGGTGGCTCCGGGGCCGGCTCCCGGCGGTCGGCGGGCTCGGCGGTCACGGTCGGATTGTGGCGGAGGCCCTGACCGCGTGCGGCGTCGATAGCGTCATGTCGTGTCACGGCGCGCGGCGGCAGCAGAGGGAGTGCTCATGGACGACCGGCTGAGTGTGCAGCGGCGGCTGTTCCCGGAGGCGACGTGCTTCGGGTGCGGTCCGGCGAACCCTCGCGGGCTGCGCCTGGAGAGCTTCGTCGAGGAGGACGGCACGGTGGTCGCGCGGTTCGACCCGTGGCCGGAGCATGACAACGGCCTGGGGTTCCTCAACGGCGGGATCATCGCGACCCTGCTCGACTGCCACGGCGGCGCGGCCGCCTTCGACCACGCCGACCGCGCCGGCTGGCGACCGTCGGCGGGGTCGCCGTTCCCCTACGTGACCGCCGGCCTGGACGTCCGGTACCGGCGGCCGGCGCCGCTCGCCGATACCTGCGAGCTCCGGGCCCGCGTCACGGCGGCGGAGCCGGACGAGGTCACGGTCGACGCGGAGCTCTGGTGGGACGGGACCGTGCGGGCAACGGGAACGGCGACGTGGAAGCGCTGGCGGCCGCGCTCCTGAATGGACCTAGCGGTAGCCCGCCGACCTGGTCGGCGGCTCGGTCCCTCGGCTGGTGGACAGGGCCCGGCCCAGCCCGTCGAGCACGGAGAACTGGTCGTACCCGACCGTGACCAGCCGGAACCCTCGGTCGACCCACATCGGCGCGAGCTGCTCGTTCGCGTGGATGCCGGGGGTCACGCCGTGCCGCGCGCACGCGTCCAGGACGGCGTCGACCGCAGCCATGAACTCCGGTTCGGGATTGAACGGCTGCGGCGCCAGCCCGAGCGTCAGCGACAGGTCCACCGGTCCGACGTAGACGCCGTCGATCCCCGGGACCGACACGATCTCGTCGAGGTTGCCCAGCGCCTCGACCGTCTCGACCATGACGAAGCAGCAGACGGTCTCGTTCGCGACGCGGGCATAGTCGTCGGAGTACCGGCTGATGGCCGCGACCGGACCGTAGCTGCGGGAGCCGACGGGGGCGTACCGACAGGCGTCCACGGCACGACGCGCGTCGTCGGCCGTGTTGACCAGCGGCACGATGACGGCGAGCGCTCCCGCGTCGAGGGCGCGCCCGATGTTCATGGGCTGGTTGGTCGCCACGCGGGCCACGGGGATGGCACCGCCGACCTGCGCGGCCTGCATCATCGCCAGGGCCTCGTCCTCGGTGGCGACGCCGTGCTGCAGGTCGATGACGACGTAGTCGTAGCCCAGGCGGGCGGCCGCCTCGGCAGTCATGGGCTCGCGCAGGAACATCCACGCGCCCAGGGCGGGGTGGTCCTGCCACCGGTCGCGAAGGCTGGGGCTCGTCGTGGCGCGCTCTTTCCCGGCGGGGCTGGCTCGGGCAGGTGCCGGTTCCGCTCCGCGGGATGTCGTCGTCTCTAGGCCGTGAGGTAGCCGAGCAGGTCCTGCCGGGTGACGACGCCCTCGGGCTTGCCGTCCTCGAGCACGATGACGGCGTCGGCGTCGTGCAACGCGTCGACGGCGGCCTGCACCGGCTCACCGGCGCCCGACAATCGGCAGGGCCGGCGACATATGCGCGTCGACGGCGTCGGCGAGCTGCGCACGGCCGTTGAACA
>JAFIHP010000096.1 GCA_017849335.1 Actinomycetales bacterium
CCGAGCCGAGTGCCCCCGCGGCCAGAACGACCGCGAAGGTCTGCAGCGTCAGCGGAACCGCGGGGTTCCACGGGAGGTAGAACGCGATCTGCGCCGCGAGGCCGACGAACGCCGCGCCTCCGAGCACGAGGACCGCGTTACGGACCAAGGAGCCCGCGAACACGTCGGCGAGCACGCGGGGCTGGGGGGCGGCGATGGCCATTGTTCCTCCGGGGGGCAGGCGTGGCGCCGAGCGTTCGGGCGCGTCGTGGGAACCCTACCGAAGTTGGCGTGGCGGGTGCGGCCCGCGGCCGGACGATGCCGTTATCCTCGTCACACCACCGTTAGCTGCACGACTCCGCTCGACACCGCTGGGGAAGGCGACTGTCGAAGGAGGCCGGCATGACGATCGTGGTGAACGCCCGGGGAGCGTCTGACGCCGGCCCCGCGATGGGTCCTGCCCGGGGCGTGGTCTTCATCCACTCGTGCCCGCGCGCGGTGAGTCCGCACGTCGACTGGGCGCTGGCCGCCGTCTTCGGGCGCACGGTCGACATCGACTGGGCCGCCCAGCCGATCGCCCCGGGATCGGTTCGCGCCGAGCTCGTCTGGGGTGGCCCGCAGGGCACCGGCGCGCGGATCGCCTCTGCCCTCCACCCGTTCCGTCAGCTCCGGCACGAGGTGACCGAGGACCCGAGTCCGGGCCGGGAGGGGGAGCGGTTCTCCGCGACGCCGAGCCTGGGCCTTTTCCGGGCGACGATCGGGCTGCACGGTGACGTCATGGTCCCCGAGGACCGACTGCGGGCGGCCGTCGCCCACGCCACCGTGACGGGAGAGTCGCTGGCCGACGAGATCGCCCGGCTCATCGGGACGCCGTGGGACGACGAGCTCGAGGCATACCGGTGCGCCCATGAGGGCTCCACGGTCCGGGTGCTCCACCAGGTCGTGTAGCGCGAAGCCGTCGATCCGGGATCGGGACGGCCGACCAGATCGCTGAGCGACGACGGCCTACAGCGGGATGTTCCCGTGCAGGCCGCGCACGCCGGGCGTGTCGAGGATGACCTTCGCGACCGCCGAGCGGGTGCGGGCCGGCTCGACGATCTCGTGGACTACTCCGATCTCCACCGCGCGGGCCACACCGCCCGAGATCACCTCGTGCTCGGCGGCCAGCTCCAGCTCGACCTGCGCCCGGGCGTCCTCGGGGACCTCCGCGAGCCGGCGTCGGTGCAGGATCCGGATGGCGGCCACGGCTCCCATGACGGCGACCTCCGCGTCGGGCCACGCGAAGACGCGCGTCGCCCCCAGCGAGGCCGAGTTCATCGCCACGTACGCACCGCCGTAGGCCTTCCGCGTGACCACGGTGACCCGGGGCACGACGCACTCGGCGAACGCGTGGAGCAGCTTGGCTCCTCGGCGGACGACGCCGTCCCATTCCTGGCCGACACCGGGCAGGTAGCCCGGGACATCGACGAGGACGACGAGCGGGACGGCGAAGGCGTCGCACATCCGGACGAAACGCGACGCCTTCTCGGCGCTGGAGGAGTCCAGGCAGCCACCGAGACGCAACGGGTTGTTCGCGACGATGCCGATGGTGCGACCACCGAGCCGGCCGAGACCGACGACGATGTTCGGTGCCCATCGGGCGTGCAGTTCCACGAAGCTGTCGTCGTCCACGAACGCCTCGATCGTGGGGTGCACGTCGTAGGCGCGTCGCGCGGAGTCCGGCATCGTCGCGGCGAGGTCGACGTCCTCGACCGCCGCGAGGTCCAGGGACCCCTGATGCCCGAGCAGCGTCGCGATCGCACTGGCTCGGCCGAGCGCGTCTGCCTCCGAGTCGGTCGTGATGTGGACGACGCCGCTGCGCCGGCCGTGCGGCTCCGGGCCGCCGAGACGGTCCATGTCGACGTCCTCGCCGGTCACGGATCGGACGACCTCGGGACCGGTGACGAAGATGCGGCCGGCCGGACCGAGGATCACGATGTCCGTCAGCGCCGGTCCGTACGCGGCACCGCCCGCGGCGGGGCCGAGGACGACCGAGATCTGCGGGACGCGACCGGACGCGCGGGTCATCGCGGCGAAGACGCGGCCCACACCGTCGAGGCTGGCCACGCCCTCGCGCAGGCGCGCGCCGCCCGAGTGCCACAAGCCGACGACGGGCGCTGAGTCGGCGATGGCTCGGTCGTACGCGGTGACGATCGCGCGGCAGCCGGCCTCGCCCATCGCGCCGCCCTGCACGGTCGGGTCCGTGGCGAACGCGACGACGTGCGTGCCGTTGGCGCGGCCGACCGCGGCCAGCACGCCACGGTCGTCGGCAGGCGTGATCTCGGTGAACTCGCCGTCGTCGAAGAACGCGCCCAGGCGGACGCGAGGATGCCGCGGGTCGAGCTCCACGACCGTTCCGGTATCGACGCTCATGTCACGCACTCCGGAACACGAGAGCGACGTCGTGGCCGCCGAAGCCGAACGAGTCGTTGATGGCCGCGATGTCGCCGTCGGGCAGCGCGCGGGGCGCACCCTCGACGACGTTGATGACGACCTCGGGGTCGAGCGTGTCCAGGTTGATCGTCGGCGGCGCCAGCCGGTCGCGGAGGGCGAGCACGGTGAACACCGACTCGATCGCTCCGGCGCCTCCGAGCAGGTGGCCGGTCATCGACTTGGTGGCGCTGACGAGGACGTGGTCGGCGTCGTCGCCGAGCGCCCGCCGGATGCCCCGCCCCTCCGCGACGTCGCCGAGAGGGGTGGAGGTCGCATGCGCGTTGACGTGGACGACGTCGCTCGGCGCGACGCCCGCGTCCTCGAGCGCGAAGCCGATCGCCCGCGACACGCTGATGCCCTCCGGCTCGGGCTGGGCGATGTGGTAGCCGTTGGACACCAGGCCGGCGCCCCCGTACACCGCGAGCACGGTGGCGCCGCGGGCAGCGGCGAACTCGGCGGACTCCAGCACGAGCATGCCGGCGCCCTCGCCCATGACGAAGCCGTCGCGATCGACGTCGTAGGGACGCGACGCATGGGCCGGGTCGTCGTTGCGGGTCGACAGTGCGCGCATCGCGCCGAAGCCCGCCATCGTGATCGGGTGGATGACCGCTTCCGTGCCGCCGCAGAGGACGACGTCGGCACGTCCGGTCTGGATCATGCGGGCGGCGAAGGAGACGGCCTCGGCACCGGAGGCGCACGCGCTGACCGGCGTGTGGATCCCGGCGCGGGCGCCGAGCTCGAGCCCGACGACGGCGGCGGCGCCGTTCGGCATGATCATCGTGACCATGTGGGGCGAGATCCGCGAGGGGCCGCGCTCCTTGAGCAGGTCGTAGGAGTCCATCAGCGAGGTCAGTCCGCCCATGCCGGTCGCGACGACCGTGCCCAGGCGGTTCGGGTCGACCTCCGGCGCTCCGGCCCCGGACCACGCCTCGCGAGCGGCGACGAGCGCCGCCTGCTGGCTGCGATCGAGGCGCCGGGCCTGCACGCGGTCGAGGACCTCCGTGGGATCGACGGCCATCCGTCCGGCGATCTTCGCCGGCTGGTCCTCCACCC